>JAIRUV010000018.1 GCA_031254265.1 Candidatus Methanoplasma sp. | reverse complement strand
TTGACGAACTCTCTGGCCTCGGCGGGAGTGGATAGGTCCGGGGCCGTGACTATCTCTGTAAGAGGCATCCCCGCTCTGTTGTAATCCACCAGTGAGGATTTGTCCCCGAACCTCTTTATTTTTCCCGGGTCCTCCTCAAGCTGTATCTTTGTGATCCTGATCGGCTTCTTCCCGTTCAGCATGTACACTCCGTCCTTCCCGACGGCATGATCGAACTGGGTCACCTGGACACCTTTGCTCATGTCTGGATAGAAATAGGTCTTCCTGGAGAACCACATGGTCTCAGGTATCTCGCAGTTGAGCATCTTTGCCAGTTTTATACCGCACTCCACCGCTTTCCTGTTCAGCACCGGTCTTGTCCCGGGCATACCCAGACACCCGGGGCATACATGGGTGTTGGGGGCCGGCGCATCGGTGGTGGGGCAGGAGCAGAACATCTTCGACTCTGTGGGAAGTTGCACATGTATCTCCAGTCCGATCATCATAGGGATACCTCCGGCCTTCTGACGCCGAAAGCGGAATCCCATTCCTTTGCGAATGTCAGCAGAGGGTCCTCCGCCCAGTGGTCGGTCACCATGTTCATTCCTATAGGCATCCCTTTGTCGTTGTATCCGCAGGGGACGGACAGGCACGGCATGCCAGCCAGGTCCGGAGGCACTATGAAACGGCCGGCGTCATACGATTCGGCCGGTGTCATCCTGGATATCTCGTCGAATCTCGGCGGAGCGAAGGGCATCGTCGGAGTGAGAACGGCGTCGTGTTCGGCGAAGACCTTTTTGTATGAGGATATCACGATGTCTCTGGCCCTCAGCGCTCTCAGGTAATAACGGTCCCTCTGCACTGCCATCCTGGCATATGTGCCGAGGAGTATCCTCCTCTTTGCTTCGTCGCCGAAATACTCGGTCCTGAACGAAGTGAAATAATCGTCGAACTTCAGAGTGAGGTCGCCGTCCTGCTGACCGTACCTCATACCAACAAAACTAGCAAGGAACGTGGATGCCTCGGCCGCTGTCAGCATATAGAGCGCCGGCATGGAATATCTCAAAGATGGCATCTTGACGGCATCCACCTCTATGCCCATTCCCCTCAACGCCTCCAGCGAGGAATCGAAGGCCGAAAGGACATCTCCGCTCAGGCCGGCATAGGCCTCTTCCGGCACTGCAACTGACTTTATCCTCACTCCCTGCGGCAGGTTGTCCGGCTGTGCGCAGGACGTGGGATCCCGCAGATCCTCTCCTGAGATGATCGGAAAGAACTCGGACAGTCTCTCGGGGTTCCTGGAAATGAGGCCGACCCTGTCCACGGAACCTGCGCTGTCAATGACGCCGTGTCTCGACACCCTTCCGTATGTCGGCACAAACCCGTATACTCCGCAGAAGCTCGCCGGGCAGCAGATCGACCCTCCGCAGGACACTCCCAGTGAGATGTGGTCATCGATCACCGCCGCGGCGCATGCCGACCCTCCCGCCGACCCTCCGCATGATCTCTCAGGGTCGAAAGGGTTCTTCGGGACACCATACGGAGAATTTGTACAGAAAGAACCGAACCTGAACTCGTCCATGTTGGTCTTGCCTGCGAGCTTTCCTCCCGCAAACCTCATCTTTTCAATGGAGGCAGCGTCAAAGACGGGACGGTACCCCTCCAGGATCCTGGAGCCGCACCTCGCCTCCATGTCCTTTGAGGTCAGGCCGTCCTCCGCAGAGAACAGGAACTCAGTTCCGCTGGTCTCGGTGTCATCGGCGACACATCTGAACATCGAATACCTCTCGTTGAGTCCCCGAAGGTAAGAGAGAACATCCTTCATAGAAGCCTCGGCCCCCTGACGTAGTTCTCGTAGGTCCGCATATCCTTCAGGAGCTCATAGGGATCGATGAAGATGCCGGCAACATCGTCCCTGAGGACATCCGCCACCTCCACCGAGTTCAGACTGTACGCTCCCTCGCCCGGGATATCGTCAATGATGCTGAAACCCTCAAGTATCCCGTTGAGGTCAGTGCAGTATCTATCTAGTTCATCCTCGCCGAGCGCCAAGTGTGCGGACCTCGCGACCCCTTTCAACATCTCTTTGTCCATAATAGGTCACTGCCTGCAGACCAATTGTCTGCTTCGGATATATCATTTACCGAGGTAAAGGCTTATCATACAGTATAAGGCCGTAAAGTGTCATGGCACCGTCCTCGAATGCGAAGTCGATGTTCTGGGAGCCCATGTATTCATCCATCAATATCCCGAAGGCGGATATCGACGCGACTTTCTGGTCGGGGAACACACACGGCTCGTCTGGGTACGAGCATTCCTCGCAGTATCTGCAGCCGCCGTCGGAAAGAGGCAGGGCCCTGTACCCTTCTTCTCTCAGCGCACAGCCGAACATCCTGCACACGTCCTGGTGCTTAGCACCAAGTTTTTCGACGTGCCCGATATCATCGAAATTGATGTTCTCGAACCTTTTCATCAATACGGCCGCTTTGGGAAAGCCACTTACTAGATCTAAACACTCATCCTCAGCACCCACGCCGGGCGGGCACCCCCAAGTGATGTCGAATGCGCCGCACAGGTTCTGGGCGCAGAGGTCTCTGCATTTTTTCATCGAACAAGCGTCCGGAGAAGGAGGATCTATTTTTCTGAAGATGTACCCCTCCAGAGCAAGGTCCGCCGACAGTTTTGCCCAGATGTCTTCTATCATAGGTCACTCATATTTTTCTGAAGTTATATAACTAACATAAGCAGAAACACATCAGTATGAACGAAAGGGATTAAAAACGACTCTTCGTTATCATAGTTATGGCAGAAGACGCGCCGGACAAGAAAATACTTGCCGGAATGAAGGCAATGGACGAAGGAGATTTCAAAAAAGCATACACGCAATTCAAGAAACTTGCGGAGGAACACCCCAAGAACGCAGAGGTCTGGTACTGCAAAGCAGAATGCGGCAACTACGCTTCCGGGATGTTCGGTGCAAAGGTATCTCCCGAAGAGATAATGGACGCTTACAAGAAAGCGATAGAGCTGGATGGGGACAAGGTGGAATATTATCAGTCGTACGGCTCTTTCTGCATATCTGTTAACAAATACGACGAAGCGGAGAAGGCATACAACGAGGCGGCGCAGATAGACGAATCACTTGAATCATCGCTGTATTCGGAGTTCGCCATAGAGTATTTCAACAACGTGATGGCGACCTACGGGGAAATAATGGAAGACCCGAAGGCAAGGGCGCCGTATGCGAAGAAAGCGCTGGAGTACATGCTCAAAGCGCTGGAGATAACGCCGGAAGAAGCCAAGGGCCTGTTGTGAACGGCCGGAGGCTGGAAGTGCGGCATAACGATGCGTCAGTTCCGCCCCCGTCCTTATATCACGCTTTTGTCTTACAGGGTTTTTCACTTAACAGTTCTTCCTGCTATATCTTCTCTTATCTCACATCCCGTTGCGCCCGAAGGCCCCTCGGCAGATAACTGTTGAAGTTCTGAGAAGACTCGGGACTTTGCATGAAATCAATATATATCGTCTATATAGATACGTAAAGCAACTATCAAAGGGGGGACCTTATTATTTCAAAAGTGAAAATGTTCGGATCGAACAAATCGCGTAACATCGCGTTCGCAGCGATCGTTCTCGCGATCGCATTGGTACTCGTAGCCGCGGCTGTTCTCATGACGCAGGACGATCAGAAAAGGCCTGAATTCAGGGACGGTGTCATTTACGTAGACGTAGACGGCAGCGAGCATTTCAGTGATCCGTCTGTGAAAGATATCGATGCCGCTTATCTCGCATCCGCCTCATACAGGCTGGATGGCGGCTGGTACCGCGTTGCCGGCAGTTTCTCTCTAGGAAACCACGTGCTTGAGATCAATGGTGATGTAAAGATCATCCTTGCTAACGGGGTCACTGTGACAGGAGGGACCACGGT
>JAIRUV010000141.1 GCA_031254265.1 Candidatus Methanoplasma sp. | reverse complement strand
ATCAAGCCGCATCCCGAGGGGATGGAGATCGGGGACCTGATGAAGTATGCTCACAACACTCAGCAGAAGACCGTGAACGCGTTCCTGAAGAGCGACTTCTCGAGGATAACAGAAAGAATATCCGAGGAGATCCTTACCAAAGCGGTCGTGAACCCTTCGGCGAAGCCGTCATCCCTTACGAGGGACGACTGCAAAGCGATAATCAACGCTATCACCCAGGTGAAGATCATGGCCCCGCCCACCGATTGCCTGTCTCCTATCGGCGACACCTTGATCAAAAAGGGGCTGATGCATATACTGGACGGGATGAGGCCAGCATATTATGCTACTCCCGTCACCCGCCCGCCCAAAGCTGTGAACGGGAATCCCTTCGTTGTTGAGGCTGGCATAGTCTACGGCGGCGATATACCGTCGGACGAACAGGTCACCATCCTGAGGTTTGCCAACCGGGTCCCTCTGCTGTACCAGCAGGGGGCCTGCGCAATAACGAAAGCCATTTCCGAAGTGGACTGGAGGAGGTACGGACTCGAACAGAGGGGCGGAAAGGGAATACCCTTCGGCCCGGCGATAATACTTGTACATGTTGCTTCGACAAAAGTACCTTTCACATCCGAGGGCAAGGAGGCCGTTGCATCGTTCGCAGAGCTTCAGAGCGAGATAGAGCAGGCGCTGAGGCTCTGCGCAAGGAATCTGAAGAGCCATCTGAACAAGATGGACAGAAGATCGAAAACGAATGCGAAGTTCGAGATAGTCCAGGAACTCATTCCCGCCATGGCGGAAAAAGCGTCGTCGATGCTGAACAGGCCGGTACCGGACCTCAGCAGGACCATCAGCAAAATAATGAATGTTGTGTGGGTCGAGCCCGGAATGAAGAAAGAAGGGAAGAAGGGAGTTATCGTCAGCTACAAGCTTTACAACTACACAATGCAGGAACGCACCATCCGCCTTCATGCGCAGGTCCCGAAAGACTGCGTCAACCTTACCCTTTTCACCAGTCCGCACTACATCGACATGAACGAAGACGGTAAGGCGACATGGGAGGTCAGGGATTTCAAACCGTCCTCGTCCCTAACAATATCATTCGAGCTCACCGGCGATATGGCCGACACGTTCGATGCTGAGGATGTGTACATCTCGGGCATCAACCCCATCCTGGTTATGGGGGCGGATGCGCTCCCGGGGGACTGGGGGATCAAAGGGTTGGAGATAACAGAAAGCGAGGTCGTCGTTGACGAAGAGGAAGAGAACATTGAGGAGGCTGAAGACCTTGGCGAAGAATGAGAGACATAATACCGCCGTGGACAATCTGACGTCGATAGTCGGGAACATCTATGACCAGCTGGATGCCGGGAGCGTGCCGGCTATGGAACTCCCTCTGAGATCGAAGAAGAACATAGAGTTCGATACTCAGCATAATGTATGGACATACGGCGACATCAGGACCTCCAGGACATCGAAGACTGTCCAGGGCGCACAGATGATGCTGAGGACCGTCTACACAGCGGATTTCATCAGCGAGATGATCCGCGACAACAAGTCATCCACCCTAAGGGAGATGTATTACATTTCCGAAGGGTGGGGCAGGGCAAAGTTCAACAGCCAGGACGAGAGCAACCTTCTTGCCGAGGACCTTGAGATAATCTCTAAATGCATGAGAGAGGACTTCAAGCTCAGGCCGGAAGAGAGCGGCGCCCACATCTACGGGAATGTGGACGTAAGCACCCTTACCAAAAAGGGAATGAAGAAGTTCAACTGCATGGATGATGTAGCGGAAACTGGTTTTGCAGTTCCGTACAATGTTGAGAAAGAGAATTTCGAGATAGGCAGTACCGATGCTAAATTCATCATGGCCATCGAGACCGGCGGTATGTTCGCAAGGCTGATAGAGAACGGGTTCCCCGAGAGATACGGTGCGATACTGGTACACCTTAGCGGACAGCCAGCCAGGAGCACGAGGCGTCTTATAAAGAGGCTGAATGAGGAGAAGGGGTTGCCGGTGACGGTGTTCACCGACGGGGACCCCTGGTCTTTCAGGATCTTCGCGTCCGTTGCTTACGGAGCGATCAAAACAGCCCACATATCCGAGTATCTGGCGACGCCCACTGCACAGTTCATAGGGATAACCGCATCAGACATACTGAATTATGATCTTCCCACCGATAAACTCTCTGACAAGGACCTGGGCGCCCTGAACGCCGAACTCTCCGACCCGAGGTTCGCGGACGGGTTCTGGGTCGGCGAGATACAGGCCATGCTGGAAATGAAGAAGAAGTCTGAACAGCAGGCGCTGGCAAAGTACGGTCTCGACTTCGTTACCGATACCTATCTCCCGGAGAAGCTTGGAGACATGGGCATATTATGAGTTGTGCCTTGACGCCTGGATGAACCTGTTTATAACGAACTGCTTGTCCATGCTGGCAAGGAAGGCGCCGAGCCTCGGGCCGGCCGTCTTTCCTATAAAGACCTGATAAATTACCTTGAACCCTATCTTCAGCCCTATGGGGGAGTCGTTCCCTGTCTCAGTTATTATCTTACCTATGGTCTCCGCATCCCAGTTGGCATCGTTCATCCTGTTCACCAGCTCTTGGAAGAAGGCCTTATCGTTCATCGTCAGTTCCGTTCCCGGAGGGATGACCTGATAAACAGAGAATTTAACGTTGTCGGGTGCGAATCCGTTGAGCCAGAATCTGGCAGAGTCCGCTCTTTTCCTGATCCTCCCGATGTCCTCCTCGTTCGCTTCTGACATGTTGATGGTCCTGCTCAGTATCTCCATCACTCCATCGAAGGAATCGGTCATCTGCACCACATTGACAAGATGCCTGTACGGTATCTGCAGCGGCAGCTTTTCTGGAACATGGTTGTGCTGCGCGATCTCATACGCGCGGACGGAGTTGTCTTCAGCCTCTGTGTGTCCTCCGACAAAGAACAGTTTTTCCATCCTGTCATACTCGTCGGCCATATCCAAGAGGCCCATCCCGGGATCGTAATCTATGGCCTTGCTGGGATTGACCCTCAGGAAGAGGTAATTGAGGACCTCCGGAGGCGTCATATTGATGGCGTCCATCCCTGTGACCGAGGACCCGGTAGACTTGTGCATCTGGCCCACGCCCTTCAGCTGGACGAACTCGTAGGGTATCGGATGTGGCGCTTTGCAGCCGTATATCTCTTCGACGATCCTCTTTCCGGTATCATACGAACCTCCTGCGGCAGCATGGTCCTTGCCGAAAGGCTCCGCGGACGTTCCGAATATCATCCATTTAGCTGGCCATTCCAATCTCCAGGTGAGTTTTCCGTCGCCTTTTGTTATATCGGCGACCCCGTGATGGCCGCATTTGCATCGGTATTCGACGGTCGGATACGAGTATGTCTCAAATATCGGGTTGGCGAACCTTCCGCATGCTTTGCACAACGGGTTGTAGGGAGCATAGTCCTCTTTCTCTTCCTTTCCCGATACTTCATGCAGTATCCGGATGATCTCTTTCCTTTTCTTGAAACAGATATCGATCGCCTTGGCGAACATCCCCTTCTCGTACAGTTCGTGTGTCCAGATGATCTCACAGTTCACTTCAAGCTGGCCGACCGCATCCATGAAGGGCTGTACGAAGTGATGTGCATAATTGTCATGTTTACCGCATGGGCAGGGTATCCTCGAAATGGGCATCCCGGAATAGTTCTCATATTCCTTCGGTAAGAAATCATAGCGCTTTCTCAGAGGATCGAAGGAATCGATCAGATATATCAGCCGTACGTCCTTGCCCAACCCCTCTACCGCGCTTCTCACTGACTCTCCGGTGATGGCTTCCCTGAGGCTGCCGACGTGTATGATGCCTGTGGGGCTTATGCCTACGGCTATAAGCGGTTTCTCGCACGTATCTGCGACCTCTTTTGCAACTACATCTGCCCAGTGCATTATGACCACCGTGTAACATGCCGCTGATAAAAGAACTTTCGGTCGATTATGTGGGTGCCACGACAGAAGGCACGCTTTTCACGGTAGATTTTTATATCCATTTTGGGTTCCTTTATCAATGGCAAAAAAGAACGATGGCGGATTCGCATCATCCGCGGGACTTATGAGGTACTTCGATACCGAGGACGACAGAGGTATCAAGATCAACCCCCGGCTTGTCATCGCCGCTGCCATAGCATTCACGGTACTGATATTGATCTTACCGGTGTTCTTGCCCGTTTAACCTCGGCCTTTAACGTTCCGGCATCTGCGTGTTATATTTCTTGTCCGCGCCCGCGTTCCAAAGGATACTCCTTTCTGAACGCCCGGGCAAAGAAAGGCGGCGCTATTATCGTGGTCAAGACGGCCATCAGCACAACGACTCCGTAGATCTCAGAGGATATCGCACCGGACGCCAGGCCGATGGCGGCGATGATCAGCCCTACCTCTCCTCGAGGCACCATCCCTATACCTATTATGTTCCTGGACCCTTTTGAGAGCGTTTTGTCCCCCAGTCTTGCACCCAGACCGCATCCGATGTACTTCGTTGCCACAGCGATCAATATCACCACTGCCGCCAGTGCTATGACCGTGATGTTGGCCATGTCCCCCAGATTCACCTGCATGCCCACATTCAGGAAGAAGAATGATATGAAAAGCGCCGTTATGGACTCCATCTTCTCTTCCAGCTTCCATTCCCGCGCATAATCTGCCAGCAGCATGCCGCCCAGGAATGCGCCGATTATCGCCGCCAGCCCGATCGTGTCTGAGATCCATGCGAAACCGAGGCACACTGCTATCGCAAGAACGAGCTTGTCGCTGCGGTGCCGCTTCCTTATCGCGGTGGATCTCTTTTTCTTCCTTTCCTCGAAGTACCTGTATACCCTCGGAACGATCCACAATGCCGATGCAAGGGCCAGGGCCACGAAGGCCAGGGCCACGGCGGATACCAGGACTATGTTGGATGCCGATGCCTCTCCCGATGCCGTCATTCCCACCACTATTGCAAGCACGACCATCCCCTGCACATCGTCTATGACCGCCGCCCCTATGACTATCTTCGCCTCCTTTGTGTCCATCATCCTCATGTCCTTGATCACACGGGCGGTTATGCCCACGCTGGTTGCGACCATCGCCGCACCTAGGAACAGAGCATGGTGCATATTTCCGTCATAGAGCTGCATCAGCGCGAACCCCGCAAAGAATGGCAGTACGACCCCCAATGTGGCGACCAGCGTCGCTGCTCTGCCAACGGATAACAGCTCCCTTGCCTTGGTCTCCAATCCTACCGAGAACAGTAGGAACACCGCTCCGAGCTGTGCAAGCAGCTCGACGATCTCATAATTCTGACTCGGATCATCCCCGATCCGGATATCCAGCATCCCGAGGAAGGACCAGTCGCCTATTGTCAGGTTGGCGATGGCAATCCCTATCAGGATCTCCCCTATCAGTCCCGGCACGCCGAAACGGGAAAATACCCATGAGGCGGAGCCTGCCAGGACGAACAGAGTCACCAGCATTATGAGGATGGATCCGAAGTCCATAGGGGGAGATGCTGTTCCCCGTTTATAACTTGATATATGAATAACTGCACTCAATGAGTAAAAACTGAATTCTAGTAGGCAAAATCCAGATGAACGGACAGAAACCGCGCACAAGACGGATGATTTGCAAACGAGATTGCACTGGTATACTGGCCTGATATTGACACACCGAATCCCCGGCTCGGATATATTTATTGGACCTTATGCGTAAGATATCCTCATATCGAATCTCTCTGAATATCTGGCAAAGATCTCGCCCTCGCAGAAAAACAGCGTATCTCCGCCGGACACCTTCTTTTCAGTATCCATTATTCTTGCTCTTTTCAGCTGCATCGCATTTGATGCGATATCAGATTTTTTTGGATGCTCGCTGTATATCTTCTTTAGATATTGCCCGAATACTGTCCAGTCCCATTTAAGCGGAGTGTCCTCGATGTGCGATGTCATACAGTTTGCGTTCGCCATCCTTATGAACGGCCGCAGGTGTGTGATATGCAGTTCTGTGAACATCCTCAGAAGTCCCTTGTCCACTACCCTGCTCAAGAGTGCGCTGTACAGCTCATCCTCTTCCATGTCGCCGCTCATCTTCATCACCATGAACCTACCGGGGACTATGCTTTTGTTCTCTAGCATTATTATATCTAGGTCGCTCATGAAGTCAATATATCTTCGGATATTGTCAGACCTTTTGAAATCACTTAGAGATACAGAAGATGTGTTCAGTACACTGTCGAGTATCATGGTAATGGGATGTATCTGGTTCATTACCAATGGGATGCGGAGTATCTTAGATCCGATAGATTCCAGCAATGATCCTTCCGACCTCTCGGTGACTCTCTTTCTTGACCGGTTTATGTCTTCGGCCATTTCCAATCTGCTCGGAAATACAACATTAAGCCCGCTGTCGGTCTCTTCGAAGTAACCTCTGAACAGGTCCGGCTGGCCTATAACATGGAGCCGGGGAGCGTTTGTGATAGAATCGATTACCACTTCATCGTCCCACACACCTATGCATATCTGGCCATCCAGGCCCTCCGGCATTCTGGACACATAACAGAGATTACCTATGAAACGTTTTACGAAGTCGTTAAGGTCTTCCACGTTCGAGAAGTC
>JAIRUV010000139.1 GCA_031254265.1 Candidatus Methanoplasma sp. | reverse complement strand
GACGATTTGCACTGAATTTTCAATTTATTTTCATACTATATGATTTATTAAGTTGGTAACTTAACTTATTAAATTATTTTAACTAAATCTACTGAATCTGACTGTTCATAATTCCGTAGTGTAAGACATCATAATTAATTAAGCTAATATCTATACAGCATTAATAAATAAAGTATAGTAAAATTTCAATCGATTATCCTGTACCCGTGGTCATCGCCTTCGACCTGGAATCTGATGTTACGGTCTCTCAGGATGGTTTGGATCGTCTTTGAGTGTATGCCGAGGCCTACGTTGATGAATTGGTTCTCGACCACCCTTTTCCCCTCGTACTCGGCGGTGGGCTGGAAACCTAACGGCATATGTGCCGTCTGAACCTGCATGGCATATATCCTTCCCTTGCTGTCGTATATAGGTCCGCCCGACTGCCCTCTCAGGCCGGGCGATGATGTCTCGATGTACTGCATCTCGTAGTTGCCTTCTTTGCTTCTGCCTTTGACCACATTGCGGGTGTGTATGCCGTCGTTGGGGAACAGCGGCAGCGGAAGTACGCCCTTCTTAATGCGGAAGGCTTTGGTGGCCTCCTCGAACTCGGACTCTACCTGAGCAAACGGGAATCCTAGCCTGCATACGCTTGTTCCGGGGCGAAGGGAATCCTGTTCTCTGAAAACAGGATATTCCGTGATCCATTTGGGGTCGAAGGGTTCAAGCCGTCCTACACAGATGTCTATCTGTCTGTCTACGAATGCCTCAACCAGCCTGACCCCGTCCCATGCCCACCAGAATGAATGGTTCGTCAGCCATTCCGGATCCATGCGGATGGTGTTCGACGGAGAGCCCGGGACCGCATTGCGCGAAGTGTTGAGTTCGCCGACCTCCTTGATCTTGTTCTGGTCATTTTGGAACTTGACGAAGGAATCGAACATGTGCCCTGCAGTTATTATCCATCCCTCTCTGTTGATGATAATGAAGGCCCCGCAGGTCGCGTTCACCTTGCCGTCCATCTGCCTTGTGGAAATGATCAAGGGTCTTGTGAATTTAGCACTCTTCTCACATGCATCCGCGAACATACAATACTCTAATGTTCCGATAGTATAAATTGTATCTTAAAGCCAGAATCTGACCCTTCACTGTATGCTTTACGAAAAGGCCTATGGAGGCCTAGAAACTTGGAATTGAAAGAGTTTGGGGGCTATGCCCCGTTTACAGTTGTTTTTCTATCGCTTCGAGAAGCTCCGGCATATCCAGCACGGCGCTTCCGATGAGGCCCACGAGCTGCTCGTTCGCAAGTATCATGTCGATGACGTTCGGGTCCGTAAGGGCCATTCTCCCGATGTGCAGGACGTAGGATTTTGCAAGGTCCTGAGCATACTTTGCCTTGAGCTCCATCGCTTTGGTGTCCTCTTCGCGGTCCTCTTCCGAAAGAATGGGAAGATAGAAATCCGTGTAAAGATGGAGAGAATCCTCCGGAAGCGAAGCTATGTCCCAAAGGTCTCCGGTAAGGTCGTTGCTTCCGTCCTT
This sequence comes from Candidatus Methanoplasma sp., assembly GCA_031254265.1. Classification (GTDB taxonomy): domain Archaea; phylum Thermoplasmatota; class Thermoplasmata; order Methanomassiliicoccales; family Methanomethylophilaceae; genus Methanoplasma. Next base: position 3,902 of record JAIRUV010000139.1, on the reverse strand, counting down.
AAGGTCTTCGATGATCGATTTGTACCCTCCGATATCCCTCTTGAGAAAATCTATCATATCAAGATACTTTTCTGCCTCATCGCCTTTGAGGTTCGTTATTTTCTCATCGAACTCATCGATCTCCATGATCTTACGTCCGATGACTGCGCGCATGAGCATTACCTGCTCTTTAATTTCCATGCTCCCATCCATTTGGTCCACCTTTTCATTAATCTAAAGCCTGGGCTTATAAAGACATATGCGGTTATTTCATATAGTCTTTTTCTATGTTTTCTTCCAAAGGTGTTAAAAAAAGAGGTTTACCTGCTGCTGGCCTGTGCGCAGGTATGTTTCTTCAGACTTCACGCTGAAGATGCCAGAATGCGCTTCGCGTCCCCTTCGGCCGCCCAGCATCCGGAACGGTCTGTGTGTGAAATTCGCATTCTTCTTTAATCGCTTTGATAGATCTTCTCCACCGTCACTTTCTTCGCATGTTTGCCGCAGAACGGACACGCATGTATGACAACGCCCATGTCATCATCATCCTTCATAACAAGTTCAGGACCCATGTAGGTGTCGACGAGTCCGATCTTATCGTTCATTATAGAGTCGAACATCTTCTTGCAGCATACCGCTTCGATATCGATGTCGGATATCTCGAGGTCGAGGATGGGCCTCGATCTGAGTTTCCTTTCTCTTCTCTCCATGATCCTGCCGACGATCCTCTTTGCGTCCACCTCTGCTCCGGGAATGCCCATCTCCACTGCAAATGCGAACATATTCAGAGCCTCCCTGTCACTCTGTTCTACGCCGAGACCGCCCTCATACATCTTCCCAAGTATGTACATCGCGATCGGGTCAAGGGAAACGACAGCCTCCGAGATGTATTCATATGCCTTTTTATAGTCAGTTTCGACGCCTCTGCCGTAATAATACATAAAACCAATTGTTCTTCTCGCTGCGGCATGCTTGTTATTGCTCGCTTTCATCATCAATTCCGCAGCCCTTTTCAGATCAGCGTCGTTCCCGCTGCTCAAATACATTATGCCTTCGTTGAATATCTCATCAAGTCCTGTGTCGTTCTCTTCCTCCACTTATACCCTCCCCCCATTTTGACAGCAGTTCATCTGCTTCTTTGCTTCCGCTCGACGATGCAAGCCTCAGCCATTTCATCCCCTCTTCCTCATCCTTCTCTGTACCGAACCCGTCCATATAGTACAGCCCCACATAGCACATCGCGCCCAGCATCCCTCCCAGAGCGGCGTCCAAGAACCACTTGAACGACATCTCGGGGTCGGAAGGCAGTTCGGAAGACCCGTGATTGTATATTATCCCCAGGCGCTCCATGGCGAAGGTATCGCCGCTTTCAGCCGCTTTTCCGTACCACTCCGCCGCTTTCTTCATATCGGCTTTCACGCTGATCCCTCCTTCGTAGTAGGCTCCAGTTTGATACTGTGCGTTGATGTTTCCGGCGGAGGCGGCGTTCTTGTATAATTTAAAAGCTTTTCCGCCATCCTTTTCCACACCGAGGCCCTCCTGATACATGAAAGCGAGAGAGTTCCTAGCCTCAGAGTTCCCCTGTCTTGCGGACTTCCTGAATAATTCTGCCGCTTTGGCGTAATCCCGCCCGACGCCGACACCGTCCATATATGCTATGCCCAAGAACAGCTGAGCATCGCTTATGCCGGCTTCCGCACCGTTCATGGAGTATTCCACGGCTTTCTTGATGTCCATGAGATAGTCATGGGACATGAACAGCCGGACGAGAAGCGTCATGGCATCAGGTTGCCCCTTTTCGCTTGCGGCCTCAAGCAGTTTGAAGCCCCTCTCTCTGTCTTCCTCCACCTCCCATCCGAAAAGGTAGGCCATACCCATCGCATACAGCCCGTCAGGGTCCCCTGAACCAGCAAGTTTTTCGACATCTCCGATATCGATGTCGAATGACCCTCCGTCTGTCTCGAATAAAAAGCCCCCGCTCCTCATACTTATTTAGTGAATAGTGTTAGTATTTTATATTACTTCACACACGTCCTATTTTTAGGTTACTCAGATATCGCTCGGCCTCTTCATACCGGGGGAATTTCCTCTCTTCCCGTCTGAATCTATGGTCATGTGCCCGCTCCCCCGGCCGGTACCCCTGTGCCAGATGAAGGGATTCATGGTAGACGACGTAATCCAGAATGAACTCCGGCACCGAAATATCGTCCAGCACGGACGATATGCCAACGACCCGCATCATCGGTGAACAGAATCCCACCTTTCTGATGTTCGGAGTCTTGGTCCATGAGAACAATGAGTTGTCAATGTTCTCCGGGGAAAGGAGGGAAGAGTCCAGAAGCCGGTCGAGGGATCCGACGAGATCCCTTTCTTTGCCTTCCGGTGTTCCTTTCAGGTTCTTGCTCCTTTTGAGATAGACCTTCCTTTTGCTGTTAATGAACCCATCGGACCTCACCCAGTCAAGGTATGTGCTGCCGTATTTCGGCCTTCCGCCGATGATGGTCTGTACGACCGTTCCGGAGAGATCCGAGACCACGTTGTCGGGAGCATCCGCAAGGTAATCCGATATCATGATGTCAACGCGGTCGCCGGATCTCCTCCATTTAGCCTGGAATTCCTTAGGTCTGATGAACGATGCCTCTCTTAAGACCAGGCCATGGTCTGATGCAACGGGAGAAATGAGATCAAACAGCCCTTTGTCGTTTTTGGTCATGTTTCCATTCTCCGGAGCCTCCTAGCAGAGCATCCTTCTGCCTCTGTTTCATCTGCATGGAATGCTCCGATTTCAGATTCTTCGTGTTATCGTAATCCCTTCTGGTGTGGTACATCATAGTGGATACCGTCGACGGCGTCGGCGTGAATATCTGGACCTGTTCCGGGTTCGTGTTCAGGTATCTGTGGACAAATCTGTTCAGTTCATCCATATCCTCCTGGTAGCAGCCGGGGTGGGCGGCCATCAGGTAGTACGTAAGGAATTGTTCTTTTCCGTGCTTCGCATTGGACTCGTCGAACATCCTTTTGAACTCGATCAGCACATCAGGGCCGGGCTTGCACATGAGCTCCAGCACATGCGGGACAACATGCTCAGGAGCTACCTTGAGCTGGCCGGAGACATGGTTTCCGACAAGCTGGTCCACATAATCCTTTCCTTTGGTCCGGTCACATACGACCATATCATACCTTATCCCGGAAGAGACCATGACCTTCTTCACTCCCGGGATGCCGGATATCTTCTTGAGAAGGGATATCTGCTTCGAATGGTCGATGGGAAGGCGGGAACACGGCTTGGGATAAAGGCATTTTTTATCGGTGCATGCTCCCTTTGCCGTCTTAATTGAACATTCGATCCCGTACATGTTCGCCGTCGGCCCTCCCACATCGTATATGATGCCGTTGAATCCAGGTCTCGAGGCTATCCTCTTCGCTTCTGCGATTATGGAATCCTCTGATCTGGACACAACGGTCCTCCCCTGATGGACCGATATAGCGCAAAAGGAGCACTCGCCGTAGCACCCTCTGTGGGATGTGATGGAATTCTTCACCGTCTCCATTGCCTTGACATTCCCTTCTCTGAGATAGAACGGATGCACTGTATTCTCATACTCCAAAGAGTACACGCGGTCCAGTTCGTTCACGGTCAAAGGCCTGGAGGGAGGGTTCTGGACCAGATGCCTGTCCCCATGTTTCTGGAAAATGCCTTTTGAGTAGACCGGGTCGTTGTTCTCATAGAATATTCTGAAGGCCTTTATGAAATCGTCCTTGTTGTCCCTGCACTTTTCATATGACGGCATACCGATGTAGCCGCCCGGAGGGTCCTTCCCTACCCTGCATGTCCCTCTGATATCTGCAGTATCTTTACCGTCCCTCATCCTCTCCGCAAGCTCCAGATTTGACAGTTCGGCCATGCCGTACGTGATGATGTCCGC
>JAIRUV010000038.1 GCA_031254265.1 Candidatus Methanoplasma sp. | reverse complement strand
GCGGCGACAGCTCCTGACGCACTCATCCCGAACCCCTGCCCCAAAGGGAGACCGCACTCGACATCCGTCTCGAAGCTGCGGTCAGGTGCCATATGTTCCAGCACATGTCTTGTTATCCTTGCATCGTCGGCCTTCCCGCCGATGGTTATCTTCGTGCTCCCTGTTCTTTCGTACATATGCACGGTGGTGCCTGCACCCAGCCTTATGCCGACCCCTCTTGACCCTTTCTTCAGTATATTGTCCGAATGGACAGGCCTGAAAAAGCATGTTGTGTGCGAAGGGCAGAACGCCGAGGTCATGTGATTTCCGCACAATAGTTCAGTATCTCGTCAGAGACCTCGATCTTAGTGCCGGTTATGTTCTTCGACGGCTTTTCCGTGACGAGTATCACAGAGGATGTCGATCTGCCCGCAACATCGATGTCATTGGCCACCACGGCCTTCAGATCGTATTCTTTCATCCTGCATCTCGCTCTTCTCTCAAGCTCGGCAAGGCCGAATCCTGACTCTGCCTTGAACCCTATGACATTGGCGCATTTCTTTCTGACAAGCGGAAGGACCTTCGGAACAGGCTTCAGCTTTATGTCGAATGATTCGTCGCTGGGTATCTTTCCTTCTCTTTTCTCCGAGGGCGTGAAATCCGCAAGCGCCGCGGGCATTATCACTATGTCGTGGTCTATCGTGTCCACCATCGTTATGAGGTCCGACACTGTAGAGAACCTCTTAGTTTTGAGGAAGTCCGGCATCGATACGCTGCAGCTGCCCATCCAAAGTTCCACCTCAGCACCTCTCTCGAATGCGCGTTGTGCAAGTGCCAGCGACATTTTGCCTGATGACCGGTTAGTTATCATCCTCATGGAATCTATGGGTTCTTCGCTCCTTCCTCCGACCACGAGTATACGGCGTCCCGCGAGGTCGCTCCTCGACAGCAGCTTCACTGCCCAGGATACGATCTCGTCCTTCGATGCCGCTTTTGCCCTGATCCCGTCCCTGTATGGACCTATTATATGCACTCCCCACTCAGCGAGGGTCCTGAGATTCCTGGACACCGCGGGGTTGTTGAGCATGAGCTCGTGCATGGCAGGGACGACGGCCACTGGCATCTTTCCTCCCAATGCGATCGTTGCCATGGATGTCACTGCTGTATCGTCTATACCCTGAGCCATCTTCGATATGGTATTGGCAGTGGCTGGATATACAAGGAACAGGTCTGCAGCGGACGGATCTCCGAGGTGGGTGACGTGTTCCGTCTGTCCGGTAAGCTCTATTATGGGTTTTAATCCGGCCGCGAACTCTATCGCATCCGGCGCTGCAAGCTTGGCTGCGTTCGGGGTCATCACCGGTATGATCTTTGCACCATGCCTTATCAGCTCCCTGATCACAGAGAAACTCTCTGTTGCCGCTATGCTTCCGGTAATTCCCAATACAATGGTCTTTCCTCTCAGTCTGCTGCTCTTCTCACAGAAAATCTCCTCGGATGGGTGCATCAAAATCTCTCCTTCAGTTTTGCGATTATCGCTTCGGCTATTTCGGTCTGGCTCTCTTCGGCGTCGAACACGGTGAAACCGAACTCGTCGGCAAGCCTCAGGTACTCCCTTCTGGCATTCTCCAGGAACCTGGATTCCTCGAATTTGCTGAGCTTGCCTCTTTCTCCGATCCGGTTCAGCCCCTTCCTCGGATCTATATCCAGAAGCACGGTGAGGTCAGGCGTGACGATCACCGGGAGGTTCATGGATATCAGCCATTCCCTGTCAAGCGCCTCTCCGTTGAGTCCGGATGACTGGTAGGCAACGGTGGATGCGAAGTACCTGTCGCATATGACGATCCTGCCTTCCTCTTTCAGCCGGGATATCCTTTCGGTGTGGACGGCCCGGTCTGCAGTGAACAGAAGGGCTTCCGCTTTCTGCGAAATGCCCTTTACCTTCCCTTCTCTGATGAAACTCCCTATCTCATCGTAGGTCGGTTCCTGAGTGACCTCCACTACATATCCTTCTTCCGTGAGCCTTTTCTCCAGGATACTGCAGAGCGTCGTCTTCCCCGCCCCGTCTATGCCTTCGATAACAAGGAATGCTCCTTTCAGGAATCCACTCTCCGCTACGATATCAAATCCGCCTTTAATACCGCTTGTGTTGAAAGCGAGTCTCTCCAGCAGAGTGTCCAACGATTCTATGTCCTTGATGTACTTCCTGCACAGAAAGGACAGCTTTGCCCTTATATCTCTGTCATACTCCAGGCCCAAGGATGACAGCTGGTTCCCGAGTTCGCGGGCGATCGTCCCGCCCCTGCGGTCCCAATCCGTCAATATTACGGCTTTGCCGCCGTGCCTCGATACATATTCGGCCGCCGTCAGGGGCCCGCCTCCCGACTGTATCATGAACACGTCGCCGGTTATCCCCATCGAATCCAATGCTCTTTTGTCTTTGAGGCCTTCGACCAGAATGACGTGGTCTTTGGAGAGTTCGGTGAGATCATCGAGCACCTCCTTCACCTCGGCCAGTCTCTCTTCGTCATTCACGGTCTTCCCTCAGTTTCGATATTATTGCTTCAGGTCTGCCTTCGACGAATACCGTCTTCTGCCTGCCAGTGTGCCCGGATATCACCGAGGAAGGGCATCCTGTTGCTTTGGAGAACACTTCCTCTACTTCTTTGTTGGCTTTTCCGTCAAGAGGCGGGGCCTTCACCTTCACTATGAGCCTCTTCCGCCAACCATCTATCCCCTCAATACCCGACCTGCCGGACCTCGGAGACACCAGCACATCTATCTCTATACCGGATTCTCTGATCCTCGTTGCATCTTCGAACGACATTTCCTGTTCTGTATCGGGGTCGGCCGTTATCTTTATTTTGTCGGAGCGGACGGAATCGCACATATGTCCAGGAAGATGTCGCAGAAGGAGGTCCGATCTTGAACCTAGTCGTGAATAAAACCATATATCGACATGAAATAGGGGTAACAGATGTCGAAGAACCCTGATTCCATGTCATTCGAGGACCTTAGCTCCATATACAGGGTGGAGAAGAAGTCCCGTGCGATATCTGCGGTCAGGAAGGACCTCTATTCTGCAATGGCCGGCCTGGTATCTGAACTCAGGACGGAGTACGAGAAGCATCTTTCGGCCGACCCGGACTCGATAATATGCGAAGGGGTGAACCAGCACCGCAAGAAGGCATTGTCCCTGTCGAAGGAGATCACCGAAATAAGAATGGAAAAGGTGGCAGGCCTCGCCCTGATAGGCGCGAGAGGCGGGCTGAACGTGCTTGACAACCTTACGCCTGAAGAAAGGGAATACTATGACGGCGTTCTGCTGATATCAAAAAAACATATGGGCCTGGTGGACAAGCTGAGCGGCAGGAGGAAGTTCGAGACCCCTGCCATAGATCCTGAGCCGGCGGCGGTGAAAGCTCCCGAACGGGTCAGGGCTGAAGAGGCGCCCGCGGTCGAAGAGAGTATCGAAGATGCCCGTGCAACAGAGCCTGCCGCGGAGGAACAGGCGGAAGTGCCGCAGGAGAATATCATCAAAGAGGATGAGACGGTGGTCATAAGGATATTGGAGGATCTGCCGCCGTTCTCCGGCCCGGACAGGAATTATGAGCTCTTCAAAGAAGATGTGGTCAGGATGCCTAAGGCCATGGCCATGGCGCTCATCAACAGGGACAAAGCTGCGGTAGTCAACCCCAGACCTTGATCGTCCTCGTGTCCCCCGGGAACTCGAGGCAGTCTATGCGCATCCTTTTCATACCGGTTATCTCTGCCACAGTTTCCCTTGCGATGTCCGGGGCATTGTTGGTCTTGCTCAGATGTGCCAGGAATATCTGTCTGTTCTCGTTCATCGTCCTTTTTATCGCTCCGGCACAGTCGATGTTGGACAGATGTCCGATCTCGCTCGCGATCAGTCTCTTAAGATACGGAGGATAAGGGCCTTCTGCCAGCATCTTCTTGTCATAGTTAGATTCTATGACCGCGACATCCGCTTCCTTCAGCGCGTGCTCAATCTGGAAAGTGAGCTTTCCGGTGTCCGTTGCCACAAGTACCTTCTTGTCCTCGGCTTCAACAAGAAAGGCGTTAGGCTCCACTGCATTGTGGGATGTAGGCAGGGGCGTTATGTTCATGCTCCCTACGCAGAACGATCCCATGGTCTTGATCTCTGCATAACTCACATTGCCGATGTTGCTGCAGTCGAATGTCGCCCTGTTGCACATTACGGGAATGTTGAACTTCCTGGACACGACACCCGCGCCTGAGATGTGGTCAGAATGCTCGTGCGTCACCAGAAGGGCTTTCAAAGCCTTACTGTCTATCCCTTCCCGCTCCATCAGACCCATTGTCCTTCTGCAGCTTATCCCCGCATCGATCATGACCGCTTCGTCATCGAATTGTATGACGGTGCAGTTCCCGTCGCTTCCGCTTGCGAGGACATGGACCTCGAACATTGACCTTCAGACCTTCTTTTTGTAGATGTAGAAGATTATGTCTGATCTGGAGAGGATTCCGACGAGCACTCCCTGCTCCAGGACCGGCAGGCGGTTGACGTTGAGTTTCATCATCTTTTTGAGGGCTTCGACTATCTTCTCATCGGGAGTGGTCGTAAGGACACTTCTCGTCATTATCTCCTCGACCTTCATCTCGGATATCTCTCTGTTAGCTTCCGCCAGGACCGGGTCGCTGGTGATCCCGTCCATAGGCAGGCTGAGGAGGGAGTGGGAGGTGTTCGGGTCCTTGTCCAATTTGTCTTGGTATTTGACGATCAGGTTGAGGACATCGTTCTCAGTGATCATTCCGATGACGTGGTTCCTGTTGTCCACTACGGTTGCGCCAGTAACATTGTCCACCGCGAACTTTATCGTAGCGCGTTTTATTGTGTCCGTCGGTTTGACGGTCAACACCTGAGTGGTCATTAGATCCCTAACACGAAGTTCCTTCATCGTCTCCAAATATGTCCTTGAAGATATATGAGTTTGTATACGTTTGTTGCCGTATGCCATAGATAAAAAACAGACAGTTTTATTTACCACAATGTAATCAAGAGCGCACGGGGCCTGTAGCTCAGCTAGGTAGAGCGATCGACTCTTAATCGATCGGCCAAGGGTTCGAATCCCTTCAGGCCCGCTCATCGAAAATCCGTTTGTCTGGCCTTGAAATTCTTCAGAAAAAGCGTACAGGCCCGTTATGCGGTCTGGTGGTCGTATACAAGGTTTGAATTGTTTGAACGATCGTACAATATCCCGACCGCCGTCTACGTGGGAGGATTAATATTGCGAGATATCGTCGCATATCTGGCGTTCGCGAAGCCCTGAGACAAGATGCCTGTGAGAGGAGAGAAAGAAAAATATGATATTGGAAACAAGCCGGCTTATTCTCAGACCGCTGACTCTCGCCGATGCCGAAACAGCATATTACGGTTGGACCGGCGACATGGAGGTCGCAAAGTACGTCAGTTGGCTGCCGCACCATTCACTTGATGATACGACAGAATGGCTTAAAGAAATTGAATGGAAGCAAAACGATACAGACGGTTTTATCCTGAATGACAACTACATCTGGGGTTTTGTCCTTAAAGAAACAAGCGAGCTTTTCGGTTCTGGCGGATTGATTTGGGAAGACAGTTATAATTTGTTCCAAGTCGGATATAACATTATGAAGTCGCACTGGAACCACGGATATACAACTGAGGCGATGAGAGCTATTCTCAGCTTTGCCGCCACGGATCTCGGCATTAAGAGGGTTGCCGGCGGTCATGCAAAAGAGAATCTCGCCTCAGCAAAAGTAATCGAGAAACTGGGATTCGTTTACGATAGAGATGGTATTACGCCTCACGTTGACGGCGTCCAGTATTTTGACAGCCGAGAGTATTTCTTAGATTTAGATGAGTATTTAGTAAGCATAATCGAACATGTGGCAAACTCTAAATAATATATACTCTGTGTAAGAGTCGGCGCTGGCCAGCATGGATGCCGTATATTACAAAGAGTGAAGAACATGGAGAAAAGACTGATCGCCCCTGTGATAATAACAGTGTGTTACGTTCTGTTCTGTGTGCTCTTTGCGATCTCGTTCTTTTTATTTGCCGACCTGGACCTTTGGGTACATGTCTTGATACTGGTATTCTTACTCATATCCGTCGGCATAGGTATTTTTGTGCTGGTGGAGAGAATAAAGGAGATAAGGAGCGGCGAAGAAGATGATCTTGGTAAATACTAACTATATCTCAGGAAAGGAACTGGAGATGCTGGGACTTGTGAAAGGGAGCACTGTCCAGACGAAGCATATCGGGAAGGACATCACGCAGGGATTCAAGAGCATGGTGGGCGGAGAGCTGAAAGCATACACAGAGATGATGGACGAATCGAGGGCCATGGCGACGAAGAGGATGGTCGAAGAAGCGAATGCCCTTGGCGCAGATGCGGTCGTGAACATCCGTTACGCAACATCAGCGATCGTTGCCGGCGCGGCAGAAGTCATAGCATACGGGACCGCAGTGCGATTCGTCTGATCGTACCGCTCTGCGGACCCATGAAAACCTTTTGCCGGCTGATTTTTACTTCTGACAAACCTGCACGGGCATATGCCTATCTTTAAAAATATGCAGAGTCTTGGTATGATGAGGAATATGCCCTTCGGTCCCGAATTCGACGATATCAATGAAATATCTTCACTGGTGTCAGAGATAACTTTGCTCATCGACCGTGTTCCGGAAAGCATTGTTCCTTCGAACGAACTGAGACTCAGACGCATAGGTACGATCAAATCGATACAGTCTTCGCTTGCGATAGAAGGCAACACGCTCAGTCTGGAAAAGGTAACAGCGGTCATTGATGGAAAAAGAGTTCTGGGCGATCCGCGTGAGATCCAGGAAGTAAAAGGAGCTCTGAACGCATACAGCAACATCGACCGCTATGATCCTTATTCGGTGGACGATATGCTCGCCGCTCATGGGGACATGATGCATC
>JAIRUV010000011.1 GCA_031254265.1 Candidatus Methanoplasma sp. | reverse complement strand
GAGGCTCAAGGATATCACCGACATCGGCGTCGTGATACCCACCAAGGATACCCCGAGGATACAGGAAGGCTATCTTGTGGCCTGCCACATAGTATGCGGGATAGTCGAGAGGGAGGTGTTCGGCAGGAAGGCGGTGCTGGTGGACAGGGATGATACCTTGGCCAAGGATGTGCCGTATTGCGACGACCCGGACAAGTTCCATCTGCTGCCCGGAGTGCCAGGTGCGATAGCCCGACTGAACAAGGCCGGCTATATCGTCATAGTGGTGACGAACCAGTCCGGCATAGCCAGAGGCATACTTGATGAAGACAGGCTGGCTGCCGTCCATGATAAGATGGTGAAGGAGATCGAGGCAGGAGGCGGCCGCATCGAGGACATATTCTATTGTCCCCACCATCCCGACGACCGCTGCACCTGCAGGAAGCCGGAGACCGACATGGGGATAGCGGCGATACAGAAGCACAATATCGATCCGAGCGCGTCATTCATGATCGGGGACCATGAGAAGGACCTGGAGTTCGGGAAAAGGCTCGGGCTCAGGACATATCAGGTGTCGGCCGGAAGAACGTTCGCTGAAATAGCAGATGAGATAATCACTGCCGGTAGAAGATGATCTTGTATATCCCGGCGAAGAACCTTCCCACTACGCCGCACTGATGGAACGATAGGTATATTACCTTCGGGCTTACCTTGGAACTTCCGCTGGCTCTTTTGCTGAACTCGTATTTTATCTCACTCGCGTTCACGTCGGACGGCGCATTCCTAAGGAAATCGTAGAGGAGCTTGAAACCCCTCATCTCGAACTTGCTCCCCTCTTCATTAATGACCTTTGAGAACAGTTCCACATCCCCTCCGAAAAGTCCGCTTGCTATGTCCTTGGTCTTTTTCTTCCCGTGGACGAAAAGCACGGATGTTGCCAGAATGTGGAACGCCCACGATCCCATGCTCCTTTTGAAGCCGAGCGCCCTCCTGTTGACCCTGACGCCTATCACCAGATCGTATCCCTTGTTCAATTCGTCATATATCCTTCCGGCAGCCTCGATGGGGTGCTGGAAGTCTGAATCCATGCACATAAAATAGTCCGTTCCGGCCATTAGTATCCCGTCGCAGACGCTGGCGGTCACCCCGCGGACGTCCGAGTCCCTGACGACGAACTTCACGTTGTCCATCTCAAGGGCGTCCACGATTTCCTTCGTTCTGTCTGTGGAATTGTCGTCCATGATCAAAATACGGAAATCAGGGTACATCGCCCTGAGTGATGTGACCATGTTCGCGATGCCCTCTTCTTCGTTGTAAGTGGGCAATATTATCGTGAAGGTTTTTCGGCCGGCCATGTCAGTGTTAAACGGGAACCACTATTTCATATATGCGCACAATTATCCGCGTTTGAGTGTGATTAATCATGCACGTAATATCCTTGATCGTCAAAAATGAGTTCGGCGTAATGCAAAGAGTCATGGGCGAGTTCACTCGCAACAAGATAAACGTTGAGACGATAGTAGTGGGGAAATGCGAGGTCCCCGAAAGGTCGAGAATGGTACTCTCGGTGATCGATATAGATGCCGCGGAGACCGCCATGGGAAGACTTCAGAAATTGCAGGATGTTTACGCCGCAGAGTTGATCCCCTCTGAGGGTCAGTCAGCTTATGCTTTGATATCAACATCCAACGGAAACGTCGGCCTGGTCGGAGGAGCGGCACAGGTCGAAGAGATAATAGAGCGCAGCAGGTCCGAAAAATATGTGATGGCCCTCAATGCGCTATGATCCCCTGAGGGGAGGAAGCAAGATGGAAAAAACAGAAAAAATATGGATGAACGGCAAGCTGGTGGACTGGAAGGACGCGAACGTCCATATCCTGACCCACGCCCTAAACTACGGTACAGGCGTGTTCGAAGGCATAAGGGTGTATCAGACGCCGAAGGGCCCTGCGGCATTCAGGCTCAGGGACCATATAGTGAGGCTGTTCGACAGCTGCAAAGTCATGGGCATAGATCCAGAGTTCGGAGGGAGGACATACAGCGTCGATGATGTCATCGAAGCCGTCAAAACGACCGTGAAGGCCAACAAGAAAGTTGACTACATCAAGCCCTGTGTGTTCCTCAGCGGCGAGGAGGTCGGCCTCAACCCTGTCGGGGTCCCTGCCAGCCTGGCGATAACAAGCATATTCCTTGGAGCGTACCTGGGCAACGCGGCCGCCGACGGTGCCAGGGTAATAACCTCATCCTGGCACAGGCCAGACAACTTATGCGGGCCCGCCGGAGCGAAGGTCAACGGATGGTATGTGACGTCATGCCTGGCAAAAAGAGAGGCTGTCCGCCAGGGAGCGAAAGAAGCAGTCATGCTCACTTCGACCGGACATGTCGCTGAATGCACAGGAGAGAACATCTTCATATGCAGGAACGGCAAGATATACACTCCTCAGGTATCCCAGTGCATACTCGACGGCATAACCAGGAACTCCATAATAGAAGTGGCACGCGACATGGGCTACGAAGTGGTGGAGACCGAGATGACAAGGACCCAGCTGGTCACGGCGGACGAGGTCTGGATGACCGGGACCGCAGCAGAGGTCGTTCCGGTCACCAACATAGACGGCAGGACGGTCGGCGACGGGAAGATCGGCGATGTATCGAAGAAGATACACGAGAAGTTCCACGACATCGTCGTGGGAAAGGA
>JAIRUV010000065.1 GCA_031254265.1 Candidatus Methanoplasma sp. | reverse complement strand
CCAGGAAAAGAGACATCGACCTTGACGAGCTTGAAGGACTGGCGAACCGATCGGATCTTGCTGGTTACAACAGCCTGCATTTCGTACAGCGCGGCGCGGTGCAGGAGTACAAGTGCTTGGACCCGGACAAAACATATATGGCGAGGGTCAAAGCCGATGGTAAAGTTAATAAAGAAAGAGTAAATGAGGTAGCCTTATCATTCAAGAACGCTCGCATCGACCAGAGGACTCCACATAGAGTTGAGCACAGACGTGCCGACCTTGTGAGAAAAAGAGCGATCCGGTGGGTCGAGGCTGAGATGATCGGCGACGATGAGTTCGATCTCACCCTGAGCACGGAGTCCGGGACGTATGTCAAGGAGTGTGTTTCCGGGGATGACGGAAGGACCGTGCCGAACTTCTCCGACGCGCTCGGAACGAAGTGTGTCGTACAGGCACTTGATGTGATAGCGATCAACTACCAAGAACCAGAGGAATTAAAATGCAGGCATCCAAAGGAACCAGGACAAAGACCCGCCAACTCCTGAAAAAGAAACCGAGGGCGCACGGACTTTCGCCCATAACCAGGGCATTCCAGAGCTTCGAGGCCGGAGACAAGGTCAACATCATCATTGATCCCAGCGTCCACAAGGGCATGCCTTTCTCCAGATTCCACGGACTTACCGGCGTTATCGTCGGCCCGAGAGGGGCCGCATACGAGGTCAGCGTGAAGGACGGCAACAAGACCAAGATGGTCGTGGCGCGCCCGGAACACCTCGTAAGGAACAAAGGCTGAAAATATTTTGACGGTGATGCTATGTCTGAACGATATGTAACACTGGCCGAGGTCAGGGACCTTCTCGACGAAGAACATGCGAAGAGGGAACTCCTTACTCCTCAGAAGGCCTCGATGGAACATGCTCGGACAGTATGCACCATATCGGCAGAGGCTGCAGGGAAGATCGTAGAAGAGGTTAGCGCCATAAACGGCATAAGCGCATACGCTGCGGTCAAGATAGCAGACCTCCTTCCTCGATACCCCGAAGATGTCCGCGCCATATTCTCAAAGGAAAGACTTACCGTCGACCCCAGCGCAATCGACCAGATAATCGAGGTAGTAGGTAAATACCTGTAATACATTGTCTCTGAGGGGTTACGGTGGAGGAGTTCGCTTACATACTGGATTACTTGTCGCAGGGCGTGCCTAGCGGCAATTACGCGAAGAAAGAGCCGCTGTGCTACGCGTTAGGAGATGAGGAGTTCAAACTCTTCGAGCTTGTCCCGAAACCGACCGCCGTGATCAACATCGGCGAGAGGGTCTACATAGGAAAGGATCCTGCGAAAAGGAACATCATCGACCACGTGAAGAGGCGCATCGGGCCGTCCGAGCTTACGCACGGTGCGGTGGCGGAGCTGGACTATTGCGTCACCGAGATCGTTCTGACCAACCAGCTCAGGTTCATACGGTTCTTCAATGAGGCTGAACCGATCTCGATGAGAAAACACCTGCTGGAAGAGCTTCCTGGCCTCGGCAAGAAGACCATGACCGCGATACTTGAGGAGCGCACGAAGAATGGTCCCTTCAAGGATTTCAAGGACCTCAGCACACGCGCGCAGGTCAAGACCCCTGAGAAACTTGTCACCGCACGCATAGTACTGGAGCTGAAAGACAACAGCATGAAGCGCTACCTCTTCGTGTCCAAATGAGCAGAGAAGAGACCGGCAGACTGATGGCCGAGACCGGCGTTGTCCCCAGAAAGAGCAAGGGGCAGAATTTTCTCATTGATGGCAGGGTCGCCGACCGCCAGGTAGGTTTTGCCGGCATATCCGAAAAGGACAGGGTGCTCGAGGTGGGTCCGGGGCTGGGCATACTTACGTCCAGACTCGTCGAACGTTCCGGCGATGTCACATGCATAGAGATAGACGATACCCTGTCCGACTATATTCAGAGAACATACGGGGACCGACTGCGTCTGATCAGAGGGGATGCCGTAAAGGTCCCATTCCCGCCATTCGATGTGTTCGTCAGCAATCTGCCGTACAGTGTATCCACGCCAATAATATTCAAGCTCCTTGATTACGATTTCCGGAAGGCAGTAGTGATGGTGCAAAGGGAGTTCGCGGACCGCATGACCGCGGATGTGGGAAGCCCCGATTATTCCAGACTGACGGTCAATCTGTTCTACAAAGCCGACTGCAGACTGCTGGAAAATGTGCCGCGTTCAAGATTCAAGCCTCAGCCGAAGGTGGATTCCGCTGTCGTCGAGATCGTGCCCAGGCCCGCTCCTTTCGGTGTCATCAGTGAAGAACTGTTCTTCATAGTGACCGAGATCGCCTTCAACCACAGAAGAAAGAAGATCGGCACCTCTCTAAAAAGAGCGGATCTGATCAAGGACGGTTGGGACATACCATTCCTTGACTCGAGGATCGAGGACCTCAGGCCGGCTGAGATCGGGGAGATTGCCGACTCAATAGCGCAGCATCTGCGGCGGCCTTGATAGGTAATTTACTAACTTTACATATCTTTTATTCGGGAAAGCTATATAAGCTAAGCTAGGGATAGAACACTATGGCAGACAAAAGCAGACCAATATTGGTCGCAATAATCGGCCTGTTGACGATAATCGGGTCAATAGTGATAATAATCGCGGGGCTTGGATTAGCGTTCACAGAAATAGTTGCGGATTTGGATTTTGGCATCGTCGGAGACATCGTAGACATTCTCGGATTCGGATTGATTGCGGTGGGCATCATTTCTCTGATAATAGGAATAGGGATATGGAGCGGATGGACCATCATGTGGTACATAGCTGTCATATTGTATGTATTGGCCGTGATCGCTTCGATAATCTCGCTCATAATGATGGTCGTCGATGGGGAAGTGTCGATAGGTGCTTCGTTCATAATATCTCTGATCATCTCCATACTGATACTGTATTATCTCTTCCGTCCGAAGGTCAAAGAGTTCTTCGGAGTGTAAGAGCGCGACTAAATCCCTTACAAATATCTCTTATGGGGGTCCGTCCCCTTTCGCCTTTTCATCGAGATCAGTAAACGTATAACAACCTGAACCCTATACAGATTGGATCATATGCAGGTTGGCATAGTAGGAAAACCTAATGTTGGGAAATCGACGTTCTTCGGCGCCGCGACGATGGCGCCTGTAGAGATCGCTAACTATCCTTTTACCACCATCGAACCCAACAAAGGTATCGCTTACGTCAGGACACCTTGCCCATGCAAGAGCCTGGATGTTCAATGCGTGCCGAACAACTCCGCATGCATTAACGGAACGAGGATGGTGCCCATCGAACTGCTGGATGTCGCCGGCCTGGTTCCAGATGCCTGGGAGGGAAAAGGCCTGGGGAATAAGTTCCTGGACGACCTCCGGCAAGCGGATGCGTTCATCAACGTTGTGGACGCAAGCGGTACGACCGACATAGAAGGGAATGTCATCGACCCAGGAAGATACGATCCCTCCGAGGACGTGGCGTTCCTGAGGAAAGAGATAGCCCTCTGGATGAGGGAGATAATAAAGAACGGCCTGAGCAAAATAGCCAGACAGGCAAAGATGCAAGGCAGTAAGCCGGAGACCATCCTCCAGGAGAGGCTTGCGGGGCTGAACGTGACAGAGGGGCAGATCAAGGATGCCCTGAGACATGCTCCTCTCCCTGCCGACCCTACAAATTGGGATGACACGGGCCTTCTGGCACTGTGCACCAGGATCAGGGAGGTCTCCAAACCCATGATAATCGCAATGAACAAGGCCGATATCTCGCCGGCAGAGAACCTTGACAAAATTATGAAGATGGGAGATGCAGCCATCCCCACCCTTGCGGAGACCGAGCTGGCCCTTAAAAAAGCCGCCGCGGCGGGACTGATAGACTATGTTCCGGGGGATCCTTCCTTCACCGTAAGGCCGGGCGTCGCATTGAACGAAGGGCAGAAGAAGGCTCTGGAGTATATGGCTGAAAAAATGAAAAAACATAACGGAACCGGGGTCCAGAGCTGTCTCGAGGGCTGCGTGTTCAGGATATTGGACCTGATAGCCGTTTATCCAGTTGAAGATGAATCAAAATACACGGACCATTTCGGAAGGGTACTTCCCGACTGCATGCTCATGCCCAGAGGCTCGACTGCCAAGGACCTTGCGTACAAAGTTCATACGGAACTCGGGGACAAGTTCATAAGGGCTGTCAACGCTAAGACAAAAAGAACTGTCGGCGCGGACTATGTACTGCAGGACGGGGACATAATCCGGATAGTAGCGAACAAGTGATCATATGGAGATGGATGTAAGGCTCTTAACGGCATCATACAGCAACGACGAGAACGGTGACGTGAACGTGGAGCTGTTCGGCAAGACAAGGGACAAGAAGTCCATTACCATCCTGTATAAAGGGTTCGACCCTTATTTCTTCATCGTTGACCCCCGAGAGGATACCGAGAAGGTTTTGAAAAGGGATCCGGAAGTGCTGAGGACCGAGCACGACAGCTTATTCTACAAAGGATCCTACCACGATGTGCTCAGAGCGACCGTGAAGTATCCGTGGAAGGTCCCTGACTACCGCAACGAGTGGAGGAAGAAGGGGTACACAGTGCTTGCGGCTGACATCCCTTTCCACCACAGGTTCGTCTACGACCACGACATGGGATCCTGCATAAGGGTCACCGGAGAGATCACTGCCGGCCCGTATGTGACAGACATAATAATGAGGATGTCCTCTTTCGAGAATATTGAATCCTTCGACCCGGGCCTGAGGTTCCTTTCCTTCGACCTAGAGAACAGCATCGAGCATGATTTCATCTACACCATATGCTCAGTGGTGGAGGAGGACGGCGTCTACAGGAACTGCGAGCCTCTGACCGGCAACGAGAAGGACATCATATCCAAGTTCGCAGAACTGATAAGGAAGGAAGACCCAGATATCATCACGGGATACAACATCGACAACTATGATATCAGGAAGATCCTGGATAGATCGCTTGCCATTAAGATGAAGGACGCCTTGCCCTGGGGCAGGGACCTCGGACAGCCCCGTGTCGTCAACGAGAGGTTCTGGAGACTGAAAGGGCGGATCGTGATCGATGCTTGGTGGGCGGCCAAACGGGAACTGCGTCCGAAGCAGGAGACCCTGAACGCGGTATCGTTTCAGGTTCTGGGCGAGTCAAAGCTTGATGTCGATCCCAAGAAAATGGACGATGAATGGAAGAACAACCGCGAAAAAGTGATAGAATATTGCGCAAAGGATGCAGAACTCGCTTTGAAGATACTTTTGAAGGTAGGCTCCGTGAGAAGAGGGCTCGATCTTTCGACTGTCTCAAAACTTCCCTTGGACGATGCGCTCAATGCGGGGTCATCTCAGCTTGCGGACTCGCTCCTCATCAGGGAGGCCGACAGACAGAAGGTGGGCGTACCCATGACCGGGAGAAGGGAAGCGGGAGACCATATAGAGGGGGGGTATGTCCACACAATCAACCCCGGATTGTATCACTGGGTATGTGTTCTTGACTTCAAATCCATGTACCCTTCGCTGATAATAGCCAAGAATATATGTTTCACCACCCTTTCCCCCGAAGGTACGATCAGGGCACCCTCGGGAGCAAGATTCCTTTCCCCCGACAAAAGAATGGGGATCCTTCCGAAGATACTGAAAGACCTGATGAGAGAAAGGGACAGCATAAAGGAGAGGATGAGGTCCGCCTCCGACGATACGGAACGGAGATACTTCAACGGCCTTCAGGAGGCCGTCAAAGTGCTGATGAACACATTCTACGGAGTGTTCGCATCATCCTTCTACAGATTCACCGATAAGAACATAGGCGCGGCGATAACCGCTTTCGCAAGGGACAACGTCAAGAGGATAATCAACGAAGTGGAGAAGGAGGACATAACAGTGATCTATTCTGATACCGACTCACTGTTCATGCAGTCTCCCGCGGATGATCTGGACGGTTCCGTAGCTTTCGGAAAGGGAATGGCGAAAAGATTCTCCACCGAGGGGGGGACGCTCGAGTTCGAGAAGCTGCTTGAACCTCTTTTCTCCCATGGAAAAAAGAAAAGGTATGTCGGAAAGGTGATATGGCCGGTGAAGAACGAGGAACTCCTGGTGAGAGGGTACGAGATAAGGAGGTCGGATTCCTTCAACCTTCAGAGCCGCCTTCTGATGGAGCTGTTCGAGAAGATACTTGACGAAAAGAACGATGATGCTATATCACTGGTGAAAAAGACCATCCAAGACACCCTTGCCAAGAAAGTGGACATCTCAGACCTTGTGATATCCAGGACATGTAAGGGATTGAGCTCGTACGAGAACCCTGAAAGGATGAGCAACGTGCAGGCCGCCAAGAAGATGGTCGAAAAGGGGTACGACTTCATACCTGGTATGAAGGTATCGTGGATCGTCACCGACAGCAGCATCACGCCGCAGGAAGTGGAGCCTTACATAAGCGGTGCCAGTTTCGGAGGGGAGCCAGACTACAGGTACTACGCCGAAAGGCTTTCTCAGACAGCCTCCAGGATAACAGAGGTATTCGGGTGGGGGGAAAAGGACCTCATGCTGGGGAGCCAGCAGATGACCCTCTTCGAGGGTAATTACGGCGCCAGGGACGCTACTGAGAAGAGGAAAAAAGAGACCCCGGCGGCAAAACCGATCTCGAAGAGCCCTAAACTCGAGGATTTCTTCTGAAAAATTGTTGGAAAATGTTTATACCGCACCCGTGCGCGTCATCCTTTGAGGTTGCCTGTGATCGGCGTCCCGTACTCGTCCGCCAAGAACCTGTGCACTTTCCCGGACACAGGGTCGTAATAGAACGACATATCCACCATCCCCAATATATCCGCTGTCCACTTCTCGACAGGTGTGCCGTCTATCGCTGCCGTCCCTGTCCTGACGGCATCTGCCGGTAGCCCCCAGGGTGTGTCGCACAAAAAGTAAAGCATACCGAAACTCTCATCGCCGAGACCCGTCAGGTTGTAGACCACTCCGTACTTGCCGTCGACGCAGTCGGCGACGCATACCATGTTGCGGTCATAGGTGCGGCCTCCCGTCTTTACTGTGTATCCAAGGGCGGTGCCGACAGCGTCGGACTCCTCGTACGAATCCTGCCATTTCAGTTCATACTTCTCCAGCCGCAGTTTCAGAGAATAACCGGAAAGCGGTACATCAAGCTCATATCTCAACCCGTTAGACGGGTCTATGTAAGCTTTTATTGTTATTTTCGTACCGTCAAACGCCCAGGGAAGGTCTGTTGAGCCGTAGTCCCATCTTTCCAGGGTCTTTGTGCCTTCGAATGTGTTGTTTTGGCTTGTGCTTACCTTCTTCGCATCCTGCTGCAGTCCTTTGTACTCTACGACATAAGCGGAAAGCTCTATCGGCAGTGATGAGGGCATCATACTGGATGTTATCTTCATGTCGAACAGGACGAAATATTCCTCTGCATTCTGCCCGATATATTCTATAC
>JAIRUV010000055.1 GCA_031254265.1 Candidatus Methanoplasma sp. | reverse complement strand
GATGTTCAGACCTGAGAGGTCGCTCAGGTTGGTGGCGAGGGCCGGAACTATGAACACAAGCGACAGCAGGATGATCATCCAGCCGATAGGGGCCAGGAACCTCTTCCTCTTGCCGGAGTCCTCCAGTATCTTAGATATGATGTAGACCGTGCCTTCCAGTCCGGGAACCTGTTTCACATATACCTTCTTCACCGAATCGATGGGGATCCTTGACGACACTATCGGGTAGACATACTCGTCCTCTGCCCCGTCCCCCACAAGTATTACTCTGTCCGGGGATGTCGTCCTGAGCACTTCTTCCAGCTCATCCACTATTGCCGCATCCGACCTGTAGCCTACTTTCTCGTTCCCTCCGATGAGGGCTACTTCCACTTCCGTGTTGCCGTCGGCAATGATTTCCCTGTATATGTTGATCGCAGCGTAAAGGGCGTTGATGTCAGAATCCTCAGGGTCGGCCATGCCCAGCGCGGTTGCGGCAACAGAGCAGCCTTCCACGCCTATCACCGGCGTTTCGATTTTGCCCTTGACGCCGAAGTCGTCATCCCTGTCGACCACGAGGACCAGTGTCTTCTTCATCACTAACAGATTGTTTCATTAATATAAGAGGATGATGTGCGTCTGGCCTTGAGAACTGCGGTCTTGAGATAAGGATACGGGAAAGGAAAAGGGCCGCAAAGCACAGGGAAAGGACGGTATTATCATCAGCTATATCTGGACTCATGAAGGCGTGCACTAATCGTCAGGCCAACATCGCGCCGATGACCTCATCGGAACTCTGCGCATGAGAACTGTTTTCTATCAGTGACGGTATGGCCGTTGCATGCGTATCAAGTGGCACGGACATTCTTGTTTTGAGTTCATCGACTCGAAGAACTCGGTTATAGTGGATCCACATGACGGGAAGTCCATAGGGATCAAACCTCCGGTGTCGAGTGCTGGCATTGTTCTGATATCCCACGATCATTTCGATCACAATGCGCAGAGGGTGGTCAGAGGGGAGCATGCTCTGCTTTCCGCAGGGCAGGGGAAACATGACATAAAAGGAATGGCCGTAGAGGGTTTCCATTCATTCCATGACGAAAAGCACGGGTCGGAGAGGGGGACCAATTCGATCTATATGTTCACAATGGACGGTATCAGGATGTGCCATTGCGGCGATCTCGGAGACATCCCCTCCGATGACATCATCGAGGCCTTGAAAGGCGTGGACATAATCTTCGTTCCGACAGGCGAGGTATTCACGCTCCCGATCCCGAAGCTCAAGGAGTTCCTCGGTATCGTTAAGCCTAAGACGATAGTGCCGATGCATTACAGAGTGGGAGGACTGACGATCCCGCTGAAGACCCTCGACGAGTTCTTGGACGGCGAGCCTGAGGACACCATCCTTTACGTAGGCAACGAAGTAGAACTTTCTTCTGAGGACATGTCCGAATTCGGCGGTATCTGGGTCTTTGACCGTTGATCAATACAAGACCAGGCCGTCCTCGATCTTTCCCATTTCAATAGGGGTTGTCTCGTCGCCCACGATGGCCCCTTTGGAATTGCATAATATGCCGGCCCCGACCTGTCTGGAGCCGTGGTTCACCGAACCTTTCTTTGCCTCAACTCCAAGAACATCCTCGATGAGGGCTATGTCCTCCGGAGAGGCTTCCACATTGCAGAGGCATCCTTTGTTCGTCGCCACGCATGCTGATCCCACAGTGCCGTAGCCCCCGATGGCCGACCTTACCACCTCAACTCCTAAAGCATCGGCGATCCTCTTCTCCCCGCGGGCGCCAAGCTCGGGGTTTATTATCGCACCTTTGTCGTTGGCAAGTATATTGTTGCCGGCCGCATTCACTTTGTCTGGAAGCACTGTCACAGGTATCTTTTCCCTGATCTTTTCCAGTTCCGATGTCTCTATCAGTCCTGACACCACAGCGCCGTTGGAATTCATCCTGACAAGGGAACCTATCACAAAAGTACCGGACACAGTGGTAAAGATGGTCTCCACACCCAGCACCGTCTCTATATCCCTGACGAAGCCGGGTGCGGAGTTTGCAGCGACAAGCGACAGACTCTCATTGACCGTGGCGTAAACTCCTATGTTGGGAGTACCGTTGCAGCGGGAGAGTCTCATCATTTGTTCACTCTGCTAGGGAGACCTCTACAAGTCCGTCGTCGAACTTGACGGCCTTGACGGTCACCTTTGACGGGGGGTTCCTTATCCCGTTCTGCCAGATCCTTTCGTTGAGGGATGCGTCTATCCAGACATCCTTCTCCTCTACCTTCATGTGCCTCATGATGTGGGACCTGACCTCTTTTATCGCGCGGGCCGACCTCTTCGTGCGGGGGGCCTGTTTCGTTTTCCTGAGGGGTATGGTCAATATCCTTTCCATTTCGTCTGCCATATCCCTCACTCCTTCAGCTTGCTCGTGCGCCACGACCTTCTCTTGGGGTGGCGAAGGAACTGTCTGTTCGTTCTCATCATGACCCATGCGGGCACACGACGGTTCTGCTTGATCTTCTTATTAAGCCTGCCCTTCATCGCAGGCGGTTTTGTACTGGACATCGTCATCTCCTCTCTATCTTGATCTCCCTTTGCTGGGGAGTGATCTTCAACAGGATGTCTCTCAGCATGGTGTCTGTTATGACCCCCTGCAGCCTTCCGCTCTGTGCGATCTGGATAAGCTGCATCTCGATTGCGTTGGCCTGTTCCGGGCTGGCTAACTTTATGTTAGCGAGCCTGTCTCTGGCCTCGGGGGTGAGTATCTGCCTGAGTATGGACTGTTTCTGCATCTCGAATTGTCTGGCCTGTTCTTCCTGTGCAGCTTGGTTGGAATGCTGCGCCTGGATCTCGCCCATCCTTTTTCTTCTAAGTGCTTCCAATTCAGGATCTTCCATGCTTAACACCCTCACTTCTTTATCTCGTCGAAGACCTCTTTTGCAGTGTTGTCGAGCAGCGATTGACCCTTGGGGCTTATCATGCGACCCTCTTTGCTTGTGGGCAGAAGGTATCCTGCCGCCTCAAGCTGGATCATGCACTTCCTCGCTATGCTCCTGCTTCCTTTGACTGCCCTGTTGGGCATCGATCCTTTGTCTGCGAACCCGCCGTATTCCGCAGCGAGTTTCGAGGATCCCATCGGACCCTTCACATAGAGCTTCCTAAGTACGGATGCGGCTCTTGTATACCACCAATCCTCCTGCGTAGGTGCTCTCTCAGTGTGCCTGCCTGTCCTCGCGAACTCTGCCCAGCCCGGAGGGACGATCTTGTCGTTGCCCTTCAGTTTTGCCGCTGTTTTGAGTATGAGTTCTTCGGCAGGAACATCATAGACTGTTACCATGTTCATTCCTCGTTCTTTGCCTGAATAAAGGATTCAGACAACCACGGACGTTGGTATAAAGGATGTTATATAAAAGCATAGCTAAAAGAACAACTCATAAAGTCACTTCCGCACGTACGGCCAAGCCCCCGTGCGGCCTGCAGGAGTAATTCCCGCCACGGCATGAAGGAAATCCCACATGATATCCGTGGAGATGAGTATTTAGTGGAAGTATATGAAACATTCTAGCGGAATGCCGGGCAACCGATGCGACCGCAGAACCATCAGCATGGAACAGAGTATCTCAACGGTTGAATATCAGATCGTGAACGGCATTTCTGATATCGATGATCCTTTCCTCTTCGAACTCGGGGTGTTCCATGAACCATCTGACATTTAGAGGGGAAGGATGAGGTATGACATATGCCGGTTTGCCTTTTATCGCATGGTCCGAGAAGACGAGATCTGTGAATTCACTCTTCGGGAAGAAGAAGTCTGCGGCCGCTTTTCCGACAAGTATGAACATACTGTTACTTACAAGCTCTATCTCTCTGACGAGCCATTTCTGAGCGCATATCCTCGGAGGAGGATTGTCCCCTTTGTTCTTCGACTTCCCGGGGTAACAATGGCCTACTGATGTTATGTAGAAGATGTCCGGATCGTAGAATACATCTTCAGAAATCCCATACCACTCGTTCCTGAGACGTCTGCCGCTTATGTCGTTGAACGATTTTCCTGT
>JAIRUV010000053.1 GCA_031254265.1 Candidatus Methanoplasma sp. | reverse complement strand
CGATCGTGATGGATGGAATAAACTACGACTGTGCATTGGCCAGCGCCTACTATCTTACGTACCTCTTGTACGGCACGCTGTCCCATGACGAAGTTGTAGAAAAGATAAACGGCATCTTCGTCGCATTCTATGGAGATGGTGGGAAGGATGTGCTCAAAGACATGTCTGATTTCTTTGTACAGAAATCTTCCGCGAACAATGTAGAACTGCCTCTTCTTAGGGAAGTTTCGATATCGGTAGTGAACGGAACCTACTGCCTGACCGCTACGGAGTGAAACATTTTACCAAACTCAAAGGGATAAGATGATCCTGGAAAAACGTGAAAGGACCGATGGAGACCCTCCAAATACCTCCGAGGGATATATCAGGTACTCGCGTAAAAAGTGGCTCTTCCTTGGAGTCCTCGGTGTGATCCTTATCTTTTTGTCCCTTTTTACCATAAAATTGGGATCTAGCGACCTCTCATACTGGGAAATAATACGGTATATATTCAATCCTGATGACACCTGGAACACTACTGTGGTCTGGGACCTGCGTATGAAGATGATCGTCGCAGCGATACTGGCTGGATCGGCCCTGGGCGTAGCGGGATGGTCATGCAGAGCATACTCAGGAACCCTCTGGCATCGCCATTCACGCTCGGTCTTTCCAATGCCGCCGCATTCGGTGCGTCGCTCGGGATACTGTTCTTCCAGGGAGGGGTCATGATCGGATCAGCCACTGCCTATGCGACCATATCCAACCCTTTGCTGGTGACCGTGCTTGCCTTTGTATTCGCAATGGCCGCCACCAGCATCATGATCCTGCTGGTGAGGGTAACAGACTGCACCCCGGAAACAATAATCCTGGCCGGTCTGGCTATAAGTTCGATATTCTCTGCGGGGCTGGCATTCCTTCAGTACATAGCGGATGATGTCGCTCTGTCAGGGATAGTGTTCTGGCAATTCGGTAGCCTCAGCAAGGTCACATGGGGCCATCTTTGCATTGTGGCTGTGGCACTGATCCTCGCGGCTGTGTATTTTTTCTACAAGCGCTGGGACTACAACGCCATGGAAGCGGGAGAGGACATCGCCTCAGGGCTTGGTGTTAACGTAAAAGCAACCCGATACTTAGGCCTCATTGCTTCTGCGGCCCTTACTGCCATTGTCGTGTCATTCATGGGGGTGATCGGGTTCATCGGCCTTATAGGGCCGCATATTGTCAAGAGGGTTATAGGCAACGATAACAGATATGTCCTGCTTGGATCTATGATCGTAGGGGCGATGGTCCTCCTGGTAGCGTACGTGATAGGGACATATGCGTTCTATACTGTGATACCTGTCGGCATAATCACATCGGCTATCGGCGGTCCCCTGTTCATTTTTATACTTCTAAGGGGGCGCAGAAGGAAATGATGGATGTCAGGGATGTGAGTTTCTCATACGGATCCAAAAAGATACTTGATAAGATATCTTTCGATGCTGACGGGAGACAGGTGATCTCTATCATGGGGCCAAACGGTGCGGGAAAAACAACACTGCTGAAATGTCTTTGCAAGATATATGCCCCGTATGAAGGGAGCGTCCTGATAAACGGCCAGGACATGCTGGATCTCAACGGGAGAGAACTGGCAAAAAGGATCGCTTTTGTTCCTCAGTCCGCCCCTGTTTCGAGGTTGAACGTGTTCGACTACATACTGATGGGCAGGAGGCCGCATATCGAGTGGTCGGCGGCACGCTCCGACATAGATAAAGTGAGCTCTGTGATCGATGCTCTAGGGATGTCCCATCTTTCATTAAGGTACATGGACCAGATAAGCGGCGGCGAATTCCAAAAGGCGCAGATAGCGAGGACGATGGTCCAGGAGCCGGATGTGCTCATCCTTGATGAACCGAGCAATAACCTGGATATATCCAATCAGCACACGACCATGCATATGATCGAACATGCAGCAAGGTCCCGAGGCATGTGCACGATAATGACCATGCACGACATAAATCTAGCCGTTCATTATTCCGATCGGTTCCTGTTCCTGAAGGATGGGAAGGTCGCCGCGTTCGGCGGCGCGGAGATAATAACCGAGGAACTCGTAAGGAATGTGTACGGCATGCGTGCCGAGATCGTTCATCATAAGGGGGTGCCATTCATAGTTCCAGGCGAATCATCGAAGTATGAACACCTTGCTGACCACGAACATCCTCACGACATACACGACCATATCTGACATCGATTCATCTGTCGTATTGGATGTAGCAATCTGAACAATACCGTTTTCCCATACTCAGTCTGATCTTGTCCTCTCTGCAGAACTCTCCGCACCGGTCGCACAGTATGCTGTCGAACGACCTTGCTTTCTCCGGTATTTCGTAGTTAGGAACCTTGATGTCAACAATCTCGTCCACCGGTGCAGTGAGCATGGTCTTGATCTCAGCCTCTCGGTCGCCGGTGCGGTCCCTTGGCCTGAAGACTATCCTTACGCTATTGCCAGTCCTCCGGTCAAAGAAAGAGAACGCCATCTTTCCGGACGGCTTGAGTATCAAATTCCCTTTTCCGACAGTGCAGGATATCATGCTTTGGACACAGTCCACTCCGCAGGCATCGTTCTCAGCGACACATACTATCTCCTCGTCAGCCGCCCTCCCGACAGGTATTCCCAGAGCCTTCATACCCAGTTCTGTCGCCCTGTAACCCATCGCAAGTCCCGGACACGCATGTCCGTGGAACCTGACGCATTCATCCCAGAGTTCATTGTCCACAATAACACCATTTTTGTAATTTGTAATATCCTAGAGTGTTTTTATTATTTTCGTCATAGTCTTTGGTTCCTCTGATCGACAGACTTCGTGGACATCGAGACACGTTGATAACTGCTGTGTAGGAAGCCTATAAGCTGATTCCGCAGTTTGAACCACAGCTTGGGGAATGGTTGTTCGGCATGGGAAAGGCTCATGGATGCATCTACATCAAAAGTTTGATACATTATGGGATTTTTAAATCGCGGCAGAACCTGAAGTGGACAGGGCGAGATTTGAACTCGCGGCCTCTACCATGCCAAGGTAGCGATCTTCCAACTGATCTACCTGCCCGTTATCCCTCGGAATGAAGAGCCATTATTAAATATTTGGCTTATCCTCCGCATCTTGGGTTTATACGCAGGTGCGCTTTTTAAACCCAGGATGATGCTCGTGCCCAGACCCACAACCAAAACTGAACTCATCGATACTGCGAAAGAGCAGTTCGAAAAGATGTGCAGACTGATAGATTCCATGCCCGAGGATGTTCAGAATTCGGAATTCACCTTCGCCGATGTCTCAGACAGAAAGGAGGCCCATTGGGATCGGGACAAGAATCTGCGTGATGTGCTCATCCATCTTTACGAATGGCATCAGATGGTCATGAGATGGCACGAAGAAGGCACCGTGATGGGAGGTATGCCAGCTGTGCCCGGAGAAGGCTACACATGGGCGACCATTCCGGACCTGAACATGGAGATCTGGAAAAGATATCAGGGCGTTCCTCTTTCATCGGCAAAGGATATGCTCAGGGAAAGCCACAGCAAGATGATGGATATCATTATGTCGCATACCGACGATGAACTGTTCTGCAAAGGATTCTACAAGTGGACGAAGACCACCAACCTCGGATCTTATTTCATAAGTTCCACATCCAGCCATTACGACTGGGCAATGAAGACGATCAAGCTGCATATCAAGACCTTCAGCAAATGAATCAGATCGGCAGCTGTGCCGGGCGGCCCCTCTGATATTTGTGCGTGTCGCGGATTCGGCCAGCATGCCTATTTTATATAGTATATTGATTACTCGGCGTGAACGCAATAGAAGTAACTGGCCTAAAGAAATATTTTGGCGATGTCAAAGCAGTGGACGACATATCGTTTACGGTCGGCTCCGGGCAACTATTTGCCTTCCTCGGACCGAACGGTGCCGGTAAGAGCACGACCATCGACATACTGTGCTCATTTCTGGAACCCGATTCCGGAGAGGCCAGGATATTCGGGAATACGCTTGGAAAAGATGATGATAAGATCAGATCTGACATAGGCATCGTCTTTCAGAACGGTACACTGGATCCATTATTGACTGTGAAGGAGAATCTGAAGTTCAGAGGAAGCCTTTACGGCTCAGACTCCATCGAGGAAAGGATGCAGAAGGCCATGGACACCGTAGGCATATCAGACCTTGCTGACAGAAGGTACGGCAAACTCTCCGGCGGGCAGAAAAGGAGGGCAGACATCGCAAGATCCTTGATCCATATTCCGAAGCTCTTGTTCCTTGACGAACCCACCACCGGCTTGGACCCGCAGACGAGGCGGGATGTCTGGAACATGATCCTCGAACTGAAGAACAGGGACGGAGTGACCGTGTTCCTTACCACGCATTATATGGAAGAGGCTGCGGGAGCGGACTATGTTGTGGTGATCAACAAAGGCAGGATCTCTGCCGAGGGGACCCCTACCGACCTCAAAGAAAGATTCAGCACAGATGTGGTGAAGGTCGTGCCGAACGATCTCTTCTCTTTTTCAGAATTGCTCAGGTCGGACGGAGTGGATTTCTCGGAGGATGCGGGCGTGATAACGATACCTATAGACCATTCGATGGAATCCCTGCCGCTGATGGACCGCTACCGCGGCCACATATCTAACATCCAAGTACTCAACGGCACGCTGGATGATGCTTTTGTGAAAATAGTTGAAGAGGGCGGATTGGAATGAACTCGTGCATAATCCCTTTCGCCGCCCGTAACGTGAAGGTGTTCTTCCGGGACAAAGCGTCTGTAGTATTCTCGATGTTCGCCGCGCTGATCGTGATAGCTCTCTATTTCCTGTTCCTTGGAGATATGATCTCTCAATCCTACTCGGAGATACCGGATGCGAGAATCATTATCGACAGCTGGGCAATGGCAGGAGTGATGGCTGTCGTACCTGTGACCGCGACCTTAGGCGCCGTTGGGATCATGATACAGGATAAGATAACCGGTGCCGTGCGCGATCTTACTGTGTCCCCTATGAAGCGTTATGAGATCGTTGGAGGATACGTCCTCAGCACGTTCATAGTGGGGATCCTGTTAAGCTTCCTGGCACTTGCGTTTGCGGAGGCCTACATCGTATCCAACGGAGGAAGCTTACTGGGCGCAGCGCAGTTCGCCGCCGTCATCGGCATAATCCTTTTGTCGGTTATGTCGGCAAGTGCGGTGATGTTCCTGATAGCTCTTTTCATAACCTCGAACAACTCATACTCTATGATAAGTTCCATCATCGGGACGCTGATAGGTTTCATTACGGGAGTCTTCATTCCGATGAGCATGCTCCCGGCCGCGATGTGCTCGCTGATCAAGATCGTCCCTGCCTCGCACTCGGCCTCCCTTTTCAGACAGGTCATGATGGAAAAACCCATGGAGGCCATGGCAGGCATGCTCCCTGAGGACATAACGCAGTTCGAACTGGATATGGGCGTCAGATTCGAGTTCGGCGACACGCTTATAACGCCGGAAATCAGCGTCCTTATCCTTGCGGCTGTCGCTGCGGTGTTCTTTGTGATCGCTGTGCTGAGGATCTCAATGAAACGCCAATGAATATATGCCGGCAGGCACAATAATCCTATCAGAAATCCGTGTTCAGAGTGGACTGGAATCTCTGTGCCTCGCCGGGTATGCGGGTCGGATATTTTCCGTTCACGCATGCGAGGCAAAGCTCGCTTTCTGGCTTGCCGATCGCCTCTATCAGTCCTTCTATGCTTATGTATCCCAGGCTGTCCGCGCCGATTATGCGGCATATATCATTCAGCGAGTGGTCGTTCGCTACGAACTGGTCCCTCGATTTCATGTCGACGCCGTAATAACACGGGGCGATGACGGGCGGACTTCCCACACGGACATGGACCTCTTTTGCCCCCGTTTTCCTGAGCATCGAGATCAGCTTCTTCAGCGTTGTTCCCCGGACTATGCTGTCGTCCACGATCACCATGCGTTTGCCTTCGACGGTGCTCTTTATCGGGTTCATCTTCATAGACACGGCAAGCTCCCTTTCCTTCTGGTCCGGCAGGATGAACGTCCTTTCGGCGAAACGGTTCTTCATGAACCCTTCCTCATACGGTATCTTGGATTCTATGGAGAAACCTATCGCGTGTGCGCGCCCGGAGTCCGGGATGGGCATAATCATATCCACATCGGCAGGGCATTCCCTTGCAAGGATCTCGCCGATCCTCTTCCTTACGTCGTATACCTCCCTCCCGTCGAGCACTGAATCGGGTCTTGCGAAATACACCCACTCGAACATGCAGTACGCTTTGTGTTTCTGTATGAGGCTCTGGTGAGGTACGAACCGGTCATGAATTATCTCTACTATCTCGCCCGGAGCAACATCCCTTATGAATGTCCCATTCAGAGCGTCGATCGCCGCACTCTCTGAGACGATGATGTGGCCGCCGCCGATCTCGCCTATACAGAGCGGCCTGAGCCCGTACGGGTCCCTGACCCCAAACAACCTGTTGTTGATGAGTATGACAAGCGCATATGCTCCTTCCAGTTCCCCCATCATACTTTTCATCGCTTTTATAGGGTCTCCGTACTGTACCATATATTTACCGAGGACGACCGCCACAAGCTCGCTGTCCGACTGTGTAAGGAAGGATGTTCCGGTCGCCTGATACTTGGCCTTTAGTTCGAAGTGGTTAGTGAGGTCCCCATTGTGCGCCACCGCCATGCTCCCGAAGCTTGTGGTGACCGTCAGCGGCTGGGCGTTCAGTACGCCTTTGGATACGGCCGACGGGTATCTCACATGCCCAATGCCGATGTTGCCGTTGAGGTGCGCTATCTTCTCGTTGCTCAATGCGAATTGAACGAGGCTGTTATCCTTGACCGTCTGCAGACCGCCGTTCTTGAAAACAGATATTCCGGCGCTTTCCTGGCCGCGGTGCTGGATTATCATCAATGTCTTCTGCAGAGCTGGTACAACATTAAATGTAGCGGCAATGCCCGCAACTCCGCAGCTGTGCTTTGGACCTGCCATATTATCATTAATCACGCGCTTTAGCCCAGGCGTAGGATCTGATCTTCGCGGTTTTGCCGTAGCCGCATGAGGCACAAACCCCCCTTCTCGCATGATAAGCGCGCTTTCCGCATCTGCGGCAGGGTATGTGGGTCTTGTATTTGTTGTGCCTTCCCTGTGCCGGTGTTCCTGTTCCCATGATCTTTCTCTCCTTATGGTGAAATGTAAATTACGTTGTCTCC
>JAIRUV010000096.1 GCA_031254265.1 Candidatus Methanoplasma sp. | reverse complement strand
TCTGATCTCTTTCATTTCCCACATTTTGTCAACCTTCCTCGTGCTGCCGGCCGGCGGTCCCGTCTCTCAAGGATGCAGGACATGATATGCGGATAATGGCAGTTTTTATGGAGTTCCCTATCTCTGCTGTGTTAATATATTTTCCTCAGCCGGCGACTATGATGAAAAGAACACTCATGATCTCCGACCACGGGCTGGCAGTGCGTTCTGAAACGAGGCCGACCCCCACATCCGGCCCGGCGCCTCCGGCGGTCATGTGCGTCTGCATGACGGGCAACAGTGTTAAAATGAAAAATGCCGGGACATCCCGGCCTGTTTTATTAGAAGTTTGTTCCTGTGAGCTCCACAGTCACTGAATAATGCATCGAAGGATAAGTCTCTGATATTTCCGCATAATAGACTATCGGCTTGTCGATGTCCAGATAGAACACCGTACTCATCCCGTCCTCTGTCACTGTTATTATGTAAACATCCTTCTGCTCGCCCTCGAATGTGTATTTGCCAGGTACGCCTGCCGGCATATCATCCGGGACATCAAACGCGTAATCCGAAACGAACATCTGCCTTGTGTCGAAATCCATCACCACATCGTCCATGCCGGCCGCTTTTATCGTCATCTTTACATGCATCTCGTTAACAAACACGTATTTCCCATCCGCACCTATTCCAGAGGCCGTCATTTTGAGGGTCGCTTCCATTTTCGCTTCCGCTCCAAGGGGGCCATCTATCATGGTCATTACCAGGAGATAGTCGCAGTATTTGCCGATCTCATCCGACTGTATGTATTCAGTCGGCTCGGTCAGCACGCTGCTCTCTACATCAATCGTTCCGCTAACGGAGCGCGAGTCGAGCGTTATCTTCATAGAATAGATCATAGGTCCGAAATCGAAACTCCTAACTTCCAGCTCAAAGACGATTTCTTCACCATCCATTGTGAGTATGGTGAACGACCATTTGTTGTTCCCTTTAGAATCTGCCCAGTCGATCACCCCTGTCGTTTTGTGCATCTTTATGAAGTATGGCCAGCCTATGGTGAACACATCCGGAGCTTCAATGAAGTAATATTTTTCGTCCATCCCGGTCACGCTGCAGACGAAGGTGTCAGAGGTTGCGGACACTGGGACCGCATTGCTTCCGATCGTGCTCCCTTTGTCGTAATAGAATTCGGACCCTATCCCAAACTCACCCATTATTATCTCTTCTTCTGCACTCTTGTCGCCGTCCTTTGTCAGAATATATACTCCTGCCGCAACGACGGCCACAGCAACTACAAGTATGATTACCGTAACGATAGCGGATAATCCTTTTTTGTCTATGTATATGCCTCCGTGTTTCATGGTATCAGATAAGGAGGCCAATGAGAATATTTAATGATGTTCGCGATATCTTGCCAGATGCCAGTCAACTGGAACGGGCGCCTTCATATTCTGTTCCTATCTGTTCTTTTTTCCTGCACAGTTTGGGTTGTCAGAAAAAAGAGAAGCCGTGTTTCTAGTACAGCCGTCCGCACACAAGGCGCAGGGATCTTTCAACTGCCGCGTTTTTTGACAGTCGAGAAATTGGAAAGTGCCGGGAGGCCCGGCTTTGTTAAATTCAGTTGAGGGTGCAGAGAGCGTCGACCGCCCAGCAGCCAGCGCCCTTCTTCCCCACGATAACGGGGTTTATCTCCAGCTCGAACAGCTCTGGATTCTCAACCGCTATTGTGGAGATCTTCCTGATCATGTCCTTCACAGAATCCACGTCCGCAAGGGGCAGTCCTCTTGCACCCGATAGCAGTTTGTATGCTTTGGTGGTCGTGATCATCTTGTCGAGCTGCTGCTCGCTCATGGGGACATGTGCCTGGGATATCTCTCCCATTATCTCCACGTATATCCCGCCGAGGCCGAATGATACTATGGGGCCGAACTGCACGTCCCTTATCATGGAGAGTATCACTTCCTGACCGAAGACCATCTGCTGTATCGATACGCCGTCGAGCCTTGCGTCGGGTCTCGCCGCTTTGCAGCTGCTCATTATCTTGTCGTATGCCGCCTTCGCGTCCCCGGCGTTCTTGACCCCGACGACCACTCCTCCGACATCGGTCTTGTGGGCTATGTCCGGGGAAAGGATCTTCATGACGACCGGATACCCTATCCTGTCGCATTCTTTTACTGCCTCGTCAGCGCTCTTCACGGTGGCCTCTCCGGGAGTCGGCATTCCGTATGCGGCGAATATCTTCTTCCCTTCGGCCTCGGTGAGGGCTTTCCTTCCTTCAGACTTCGCTTTGGCGATTATCTGCTGGGCAACAGCTTTTCCCGATACCTTCGGAACGATCATCGGGTCGTGCTTCTCCTGGCTCCTTACGGTGAACCTCCTCAGTATCGAGAGTGCGCGCACCGCTCTGTCAGGCGAGGGGTAGCAGGGGATCCTCCCTTCTCTGAGGATCCTGTTCGCCCTCTCGCACTTCTCCCCGCCGGGGAAGCAGCACGTTGTAGGCACAGGTATATCATCCCTCATCTCAACGATTATCTTTGCTATGCTCTCAAGGTCCGCCGTGTCCAGAGGGGATCCCATTATGACCAGTCCGCCTACGGATGGGTCCTTTATGACGGCGTTGATCGCTCCCTTGAAGTACTCCGCCTTCGCATCCCCTCTCACATCGATGGGGTTCGTGAGCCCGGCGATGGTGGGAACCGCTTTCTTGATATTCTCGATGGTCTCCGGAGCAAGTTTCGCCGCCTCTATGTAAGGTGCGTTGAACGTTGCGTCCGCGGACATGACCCCGAGACCTCCCGCGTTCGTTATTATGGCGATGCCGTCCTTCTTCATGGGGCTGCACGTGCTGAACACAGACAGGGCGTCGAACATCTCGTCCAGGTCCTGGGCCCTGTGCGTGTTGAATTTGTTGAATATCACGTCGTTGACTGCGTCGGACCCTGCAAGGGACCCGGTGTGGGAGGATGCCGCCGCGGACCCGGCCTCGGTCTTCCCGGACTTGAACACAACGATCGGCTTTTTGTTCTTCGCCTTCTCGAGGGCCTTCACAAGCTCGTCGCCGTCGGATATTCCCTCACAGTATATCCCTATGACCTTTGTGTTGGGGTCATCCACCAGATTCCCCAGGACATCCGCCTCGTTGACATCAGATTTGTTTCCGAATGTCATGAAGTTCGCGATCCCGAACTCATTGAGTTTGCTCCATTCCAGGATCGACGAGCCCAGCGCTCCGGACTGCGACAGGATTGAGATGTTCCCTGCAGGAGGCAGTATGTGGGTGAATGTGAAGTTCATTCCAAAGGCGACGTTCATGTTGCCGAAACAGTTGGGGCCTACTATCCTCACCCCGTATTTTTCTGCTTCTGCCAGGAGTTTCTCCTCCAGCTTTGCGCCAGCCTCGCCTTCCTCCCTGAATCCGGCAGACAGGATCGATGCGTATCTGACACCTGCGGCGCCGAGGTCCTGCATCGACTCGATCACCTGCAGGTTCTTCACCGCGATGACCGCAAGCTCTATCGGTGCGCCGACATCTTTGAGTGAGGGATATGCCTTGATCCCCTGTATCTCCCCGCCCTTGGGGTTGATCGCGTACAGTTTTCCTTTGTAACCAGCATCGATCATGTTCTTCAGAAGCATGCCGCCCAGTTTTGTTGTGTCCGCTGATGCGCCTATTATTGCAACAGATTCGGGTTTGAAATAAGCTTTCATAGAAGGGCGTAACAAAATATTCTTAAATAAAGCTAACCGTGTAAATCGTAAAAAACAAGTGAAAAACATATGCATTTTTACGAAATTCGTAGTTTTTATTTGCTTTTTTCACGAAATGAGATAATTTCGACAATGAACAGAGGTTTTTTTCATTATAAGGCAATTTTATACAATATAATACGTCGACTGCCGTACTTACATCTTGTTTTTGATATTGTGCGATAACGGCCTTTCGGCCAGCTTCGGTGACTAAAGCTTTATCCAAAGTCCTGAAAGGAAAAGTTAAGAACATAGCATTATTATGTGTAGACGGCCGGGACGGCGTAGGGGCATGATCCATGATTGCCATGTGCATGTGACGGCTTACAGCGGCCCCGTCCCTGAAAAGGGGCTCTTGCGGTAGCAGTGGTGTGTCACCACAGCCGTGACCGGAAGCCAACGCGGGGCCCGACAAACACTCCCGGCGTAAGTCAGTGCTTCGAGACCGGTGTCATCATCGGACCGTGAAAAAGTGTGTTAGCGCCGGGAGACACCCGCATGTAATGAAAACGGATTTCACAATGATGTTAAGTAAGACGCGTCGCATTTTGAAAAACATTATGGATTCTAAAAAGACAAAATATGAAATTTATTTATATAGTTATTACATTTAATGACTATGTATTCCCGAACAGAGCTGTTATTGCTCCATCATATCGGCAAGGGTGCAGTCAGCATCATAGACCTGCATATGGCAATGGGGCTCAGCAATGTGCAGATATACAGAACCGTGGCATCCCTGGAAGGAAAAGGTGCAGTCCGGTTTGAGAACGGAGAGGTGACTGTTCGGGAGCAGACGCATCTGTATACTCTGATGAACATATTACACGATTCTGTTTCTGCCGTCGACCTGCTCGCCGGCAACGGCCTGGACATCATCAGAGAAATGCGTGAGCCTGCAACGGCAAGGGAAGTTTCCGAGAGGCTTGGGATCAGCCAAAGGACGGTCTCCCGTTCGATAAAGAGAATGAGGAATGTAGGCATGCTGTCAAAGGATGGGGATAGGTACAGGATAAATGCAAAGATGTGGCCGGAGTTGCTGCCTCTGGCAGACAGGTATGCTGACTACTCGGAATCTTTCGACGAACGGGTCCCCCCGGGTTCCAGAATATATCACAGGTCCAGGGTGTTGACGGTGTTCTCTAACGACAGGGACCTCGAATACACCAAGACTGCATTTTCCAGATTCAAAGAATTCGGCATCAGTATACATCTGGATACGCAGTATTACTGCAATCTCGCCGATCCATTGACCGTCGGAGATATAATGTTCCATTGTCTTGAGGTGATCTCGATAGAAAAGAATTGGAGGCTGAGGATGCTGTCTCTGATGTTTTATAAAAAATACCGGAATGAATTGGGGAATATCAACCACCCTATGAAGGAAGAGATGGAGCAAGTGCTCATGACAAGGGAAGGCAAAGTGGATGGATGGGTCCCTCTGAGTGAGAT
>JAIRUV010000093.1 GCA_031254265.1 Candidatus Methanoplasma sp. | reverse complement strand
ATATGGACAACCGTCCTTTCGCCGACGATGTCTCTGTAGAGAAAACAGAGGCCTTGGCGGAACGGCTGAGGATCGTTTCCGGTGCCCCGTTCCCCCTTTACTCTGCGCCCCACGGAGCCTCTCAGGAAAGGATATCCCAGACCTGCGACGGGAACTATCAGTGCGTTCTTTGCAAAAGGACCATGCTGAGGGTCGCTCAGGAAGCCGCCTGCAGATTGGACTGCAGCGGGATCGTCATGGGAGATTCTTTGGGACAGGTCGCCTCGCAGACGCTGAAGAACCTGCGGTATGCAAGCAGCGGTCTGAGGATGCCTGTCTTAAGGCCGCTAATCGGGTACGATAAGATCGAGATAGAGGCTGTCGCGAAAGAGATAGGGACTTACGACATTTCTGTCCTCAGTTCGGTCGGGTGCTCGATCGTCCCTGTCAAGCCGATAACCGAGGCGGACATGAGCAGAATCAATAGATTTGACGATGCATGCAGCCTCGCCGGACTTGTTTCTGCCTCTGCAGACAATATGATAAGATTATCCTGATCAATAGAACACCGGACAGGAACCGTCCGCATCCCTGTACAGCATATCGATGGTGACCTTCCGGATATACCTTGCCTGGACTGCGGAAATGTACAGGATGTTCTTTCCGATAGGTATCTTGATGTCTGACTCCTTCGGACGTTTTACCGTCGTTGGCACAAGGGCCGGACCGGTGCATGATGTACATACTCTGTAGTCGCGCCCTTCCGACCTTATCAGCCTCTCGACCTTGGCATCAACACCTATTTCCATAGCACACCAAGAGCATCAGCAACCTTTATTACCTTTACTTTTCAATAAATGGTCATTTTCCGAAGAATTCCGCCGCATTTCTGCACGGATCATCCGTGGGTTCAGCCCTTATATCCTCCAGGTTGAAGGTCCTGCGGTCCAGGATCGCGGCGAATCCTCTGTCGGTATCCGACCTGATAAGTCTGCCGATCGCCTGCCGCATCTTCCTCATCGCCGGTATCTTCGACGAATGCTCCCATCCGTTGCCGAACCTCATATCGTAATACCTTCTGAGAGCCTCGTGCTTCGCAGTTGGTTTAGGATACGGGATCCCGACGATGACCGCCATCTCCATGTCCTTGTCGGGAAAGTCCAGCCCCTCGCTTATCCTTCCGCCCGTGACCGCGAAGAGAACGCTTCCTTCCGAAAGTCTGAACAGGGACACTTCCTCCATAAGCTCAAGCTGGGTCATGCCTCTCCGTTCTATGAACGGGTTCTTCCCCATCTCCTTTGCGATGCCGTCCGCAAGGAATCTTTCCATCACTGCGTATGAGGGGAAGAACACTGCGGTGTTCTTTCCCACAGACCTTACCAGAGAGACTATGTGGTGTTTCATCCTTTGATATATTTCAGGGATATTGTTGAACTCGTCGTATTTCGTTGAGACATCCTCCGCATACACGATCCTGAGGTTCTCCGGCGGGAACGGGGACGGGAATATGCGTTCGGCCGCATCTGGTATCCCTATCTCCTCTGTGTAATCGGCAAGAGGTGCCAGCGTTCCGGACATATGCACGGACGACCTGCACAGCCGGAGAGGCTCCGCCGCCGCTCTCGGATCGAGGCAGTAAGCCTGGAACTTTGGGTTCTCCCCTCCTGCGACAAGGAATATGTTGGTCTCATCGTCCGACATGTTCCATTCTGTAAGGAAGATCCCAAGCGACCGTATGTATGACCTCGGCAGTTTCTTACGCGCTTTCTTGATGTCTGCGATCATCTCCCCGCGGTCGACGATCCCTTTGTACAGGATGCTCAGGGAGCGCGACGACATCCCCAGCCTATCCATGAGTTCATCCTGTATGAAGGTGGACGGGATCATCCCGTCATCGCCCGTAAGATATTGTGACAGAGCTTCTTCCAGACATTCCCTCAGCACGGATGTCACATCCGTCACGGAAAGACCGGAATGGATCTCCGGGTCGTTCCATTCTGCCGCCTCCTTCTCTGCGAGGGATATCGCCTTCATGCTGTATTCCAGGGTCATCACCTCCCTCAGATAATCCGGGAGATTGTGGGCCTCGTCCACTATTATGGACATGTCCGAGATGGGGGAACCGGCCCATTCCAGGAACCTTTCCCGGATATGCGGCATGAATATGAAAGAGTATGGAGCGGCGACGATGTCCGCATGCTTTATCAGATGTTTGACGGTCTCATAGGGACATACTTCTTTTTTGAGGCAGTGGTCGGCGAACCTTTCAGGCTCCGGATGTTCTCTTTTGATGTATTCGAGCA
Source organism: Candidatus Methanoplasma sp. (assembly GCA_031254265.1). Classification (GTDB taxonomy): domain Archaea; phylum Thermoplasmatota; class Thermoplasmata; order Methanomassiliicoccales; family Methanomethylophilaceae; genus Methanoplasma. The sequence continues at coordinate 1,276 of JAIRUV010000093.1, read as the reverse complement.
TCTCCTGCACATCGATCTTCCCGATGTTCTCATAATATCTGCAGGGCCTGCCGGTGCCGTCGTCCTTCTTGTATTCGGAGCACAGCCTGGACAGCTCGTCCGATGTCCCGGTGGCGTTCTCGGGGTCCTTTGACATCATGGGACATGAGTGTACGCTCCTCCCCTGAACGCCGATGCATACGATGGGCCTTACTTTGGATATTGCCTTGGCCTCATGTATTATCTGCTTCTGCTGGGACTTTGTCCTTGTGAGATATATCGCTTTGTTATCGGTCCCGAGAGTGGCCTCCAGGATGCCTGTCATAGAGACCACGGTCTTGCCTGTCCCTGTACCGGATTCGATGACGGCGGCGGTACCGCCTTTCACGGTATCCCTTACGAGCTCCACCATCTCCTTCTGGCATCCCCTGTACTCATAAGGGAAAAGGCCGGTGGTATCTGTCCTGCTCGTCATCCTTTTCTTTGCCAGATGTCGTCAGGAAGTTCTTCGTAGACAACGGACTCGTCGGCGGTCTTCTCCAACGTCCCAGCTGGGCCGGATTCCGCCAGATCCTTTATCTTGTCCTTTCTGAAGAGCCAGTAGTGTATCCTCCACTCCCTTCCGTCATAGAGGGTGGTCTCTTCCCTTTCCGTCGTGAGGAGGCTTGCGTCCTCAAGCATATAGAACGCATCCCTGTCCTCCGGTTCGAGGATGTTATCGATTATCCTGTCAGAATATCCAAAGAAGTTGAGGACGTGCCTCGCAAGCATGTACGCCTGCTCTTTCTCCATCCCCGTGTTGCTGCTGATGCTGTTCTTTATCGCAAGCGTCAGCTCCTCGACCGTTACTGTGCCGTCCATTATAATACCTCAGTTGTCCACCAGATCCGCGAACTTGACATCGTTTGTGCCCGCGACCTCTCCGACCTTGCGGAGAACGTCTGGCGTAACGTGCTGATCCACCGTCAATACCATAAGCGCATCCGGTCCGGACCTACCTACCGACATCTGCGCGATGTTTATTCCGTTGTTGCCGAACACTGTCCCCACGGCGCCTATGATGCCAGGAGAGTCCTTGTATGCAACCATTACCATATCCCCGCTCATAGGCGCATCGAATGTGAACTCGTTGTACCCCACAAGCCGGGGCTGGTCTCCGAACACAGTCCCTCTGATCTTGACCGTCCTTCCTTTGGAGACCGTTCTCACCTCGATCATGTTGGAGTAGTCATCTGACCTCTGGGTCGATGACTCCTTTATGGATATCCCTTTCTGCTTGGCGACCGGCAGCGCATTG
>JAIRUV010000148.1 GCA_031254265.1 Candidatus Methanoplasma sp. | reverse complement strand
GGTTTTTTTTCTCCATATATATCCGCCTGCGCATGCGTCGTATACTGGATCGGGGAGGGTATTATACGAAGGCTCCGATCGCCGGCGCGTCCAGCCTGTCCATATCATAGAAGATTATCGCTTCTTTTATTCCTTTTTCACCCATCCCCGTCCCGAAGAAATGGTCCAGCAACGATGCCCTCCAGAGAAGGTCCAGGATCGTCGTCGAAAGGCATCCGTAATATGCGTTGGCCATGTCGTCCTCGTACCCGGCGGCGTCCATCAGGCTGAACACGTTCCCCAGGAAGCTCTCCCTTTGGTTGAGTATCGAGATGTATGCTTTCAATACCTCTTTTCCACCCGGTTCAAGAGGCTTGATCTTGATCTCCGAGGCTTTCACCGTATCCTTCTTTGTAAGATCGCCCTCGTCGTCCAGGACCATCCAGTCTATCCTCCCCGATGCGCTGTCCGCAAGGAAGAGGTTCCAACTCCAATCCTCGCCGCAATAGACCGGCGCATTCACCGGATCTTTCGTCGCCATGGACTCCATCGCCGTCTCCATCGCCGCTTCATTGAGCTCTTCCATGTCCGCCGGCTCTTCTTTTATCCCGTTGAGCGTCATCACCGGCTCCATCATGGTCATTTCCATGACCTTCCCGATGTATGCCATATCTGTGAACCTGTCCAGATTCTCGCTCACGGACCTCCTTATCTCAACGGGGTCTCCCATCACTCCGGCCTCCTTGCAGTTGTGATAGAACTCAGAATATACACCCCGTGCTTCTTTCATCGCCCTCTTTATCCTGCTCTCTGCCTTCGTGACGATATCTTTCGCCTCTGTCTCCGCATCGGCGCCGCTGCCCGTCCATACGCCTCTGCATGAGAGGTCCAGTTCGACCTTGACCTTATCTCCGACGTATATGTGGTAAGGGAACTGCCTGCAGTAGGCCGGCCTGCTGCTGTATATCATGCACCTGCGCCCTTCGAGGAACACGCATGATCCTTTTCCTTTTTTCAGCGCAAGTGCCAGATACGGATCCGCGCCTTTGGTGTACACAAGATCCTTCGGATGATGCTTCTCGAAGAACCGCCTTTCTTCGGCGAGGACCTCGGGCTGGCACAGACAGCACAGCCCGCAGCCTTCCGGACATTCGGCCTTCTTTCCGCGCACTTCAGAATAATCGATCTCAATGTCTGCCATAAACATCCTTTCCTATCTTGTCCCCGCAGAATTCTCCGCCGTCTATCTGTATCTCCCCTCTCACCATCACGGTCTCCGGGAAGACGGCGTCCCATCCTTCGTACGGTGAATACCCGGCCTTGCTATGAAGTTTTCTTACGTTTATTGTTGCGGACCTTCTTATATCGAAGACTGAAAGGTCTGCATCATATCCTTCTTCGATCCTTCCTTTCTTCATACCGAATGATGCCGCAGGCGTTTCCGACCCCATCGACACCGCTTGGTGCAGCGGTATGGTGTTCTTCCTTACCATGTCCATGACAATCGGCATCGTCGTCTCTATCCCCGGTATCCCGCTGGGTGCTGAGTCGAAATCCTGGGATTTGTCGGTCAGAGTGTGGGGGGCGTGGTCGCTGCCGAACATGGATATCTTTCCGCCTATGAACGTTCTGTAGAGCTTGTCCCTCACCGCCGCATTCCTTACGGGAGGGTTCACTTTGTATTCGGAGGAAGAGTGTCTGTCAACCTCGAAGAACAGATGGTGCAGGGCTACCTCGGTGGTAAAACCGAGGTTGTTCGCCATTGCCACGCTTTCCGCATTGGTATTGTGGCATATATTCACCTTCTTCCCTTTGAAACGGGACAGCCTCTTCAAGGCATTGATCTCCGCCTCCACGGGACGGTTCCTCAGGTGGTCCCTGCAGTTCCTCTCTTCTTCTTTCATGATCATGCTGTCGTCCTCGGCATGTACGCTCACCCTTCTGCCTGTTTTGAATATGTCAGCAAGGGAGGACCTTATCTCGGTGTCGTCGTTCAGCAGGATCTTCCCCGTCGTCGATCCCATGAAAAGTTTGAATCCGGGGACAAGGGGGGCCATCATGCCTGCGTTGCATCCGGGGGTCACGGCGGCGAACAGTCCGTAGTCGACGTACGCTTTGCCTTTGACACGGCTTTTTTTCTCCATCAGGGTGTTCACATCCGTTACCGGAGGAATGGTGTTCGGCATATCCAATATGCAGGTCACGCCTCCGTGGACGGCCGCGCAGGTGCCGGATGAGAAATCCTCCTTCTCAGTCATCCCGGGATCCCTGAAATGGACATGCGGGTCGACGAAGCCGGGAAGTATCACCCCTCCGGGGACGTCGATCCTTTTCTCCCCTCCGGGGACGGAACTCTTTACGACCGATATCTTCCCGTCCGTTATCCCTATCTCAGAATATGTCATCTGCCCGTTCACGAAGGCTTTCCCGCAGACGACGAGATCTAACCTCAAAATATCACTTCCTTACAACATCCCCTCTGGGCGATGTTTCCGTGAATATCTCTCCGCTGAAAGACTCTATGACTGTCCCGTGCTCCTTCCAGGCGCCGGGTCCGAACCCTGCCTTCATGGACAGGTGTCTCAGGAACTCCTCCGCGTCCCACCCGAATTCCAGCGGGACCTGGGGGAGCAGCAGCCCTCTTCTGCCTTTGTAACTGAGTATCAGCCCGTCCCTGCCTATCACTATCTTTGACAGGAGCTCTTCCGCTGAACCGTATACAATCTTTTCCGGGGCAGTGAGCACTGTGACCTCGAATGTACAGCCGTTCGTCTCTTCGAAGGTAAGATCTATGAATCTCGGATCGTGGCATGCCGCTGCGGCGGACATCCTGAGTGCATCCCTGAGGGGGAATATCGGTTCTGGATACCCTATGCATCCTCTCAGATCCCCTGACGGATATTCGGATATCGTAACGAACACCCCCTTCCTCTCGGAGAACCCTTCAGGAAGAGCGGGCTCTGTCCGCTCTCCTTTTGTCTCTGCCTCCGCATAGCATCTTGCCGCTTTGACCGCGTCTGTCCCGTCTTTAAGATCCATCTTTATCCTGGGTCTTTGTTTTTGCCGTGTTTGTCTTAGGAGAGGCGGGCTTCTTGGGAGCTGACCTTATCTCTACCTTCTCTGCTGTCGGTTTCCCGCTGCGGGCCGCGTCGGACGCTTTCTTCCTTGCCTCTTCAGCTTTGTCAGCCATATCTTTGAATGTGTCAGGGAACGGCATGGCCCTCATCAGAGCGTTCATCGCCATCATGAACTCCATGCCCATTGCCATGAAATGCCTCTGTACCTCCGGGTCCGTGAATGCATTGAACGCCTCCTGTGCGGTCTCCTTTGCCTTCGCCTTCTTCTTCTCTGCGAATTCCTCTGCTCTCGCCCGCTGCTCGTCGAATGCGTTTTTAAAGGATTCCTTCTCTTCCTTGAAGAGCTTCTCCATCCTTTCTTTCTCTTCCTTGAAGAGTCTGTCTATCATCTCTCTGTTCTCTCTGAAGAACTTCTCCAGATCGGGATCCGTATATCTCTTGTTCTTCTCACTCATTTTTGACACTCCCCCTTACATCCGCCTTATGTCCAGACCTCTATGTATACCGGAGGGCGGTCATACAACTTAAAAAGTTTGTCCTTTCCGCTGTGTATCCTTACTTTTTCCGTTTGAATCTTATGGTCAGGTCCTCGCCGTCGAACTCTGCGCCCAGCATATCAGCGTCGACCAGGGTGAGCGGAAGGGCGACCGTCCTTCTCTGGTCGCCGATCTTTATCGTCACTGAGTTGTTGCTTCCTCTGAACAGTTCTATGTCGTCCTTATTGATGAATGGCATTTTGATGTACAGGATGTCTATGCCGTCCTTCGATTCGAAGTGCATGGGGCTGGTCTTCGCATACACTTCTGCGGGATCCGAGTCGCCGAATATCATGTCGGCCATCTCGTCAAGCTTCTCCAATCCCCTCAATTCCGTCTCCAGCTGGAAGGCGTACATTATCTTCAGCGGGTCGAAGGCCTCGTGGATCATGTTCATGTATGTCTCCTGCTCCTCAAGCTTCTTTTTCATGAAGTTGCCGTCAACATCCTGGGGCAGGACCTTGTTCACAATGAGGCACTCCACGGTCTTGTTGTAAAGGCAAAGGTATGCGTATGAACGCATGGTCTCATTGATCGGCATCCTCTCAGGGTTCAGAACAAGCCTGACCGTTGTATTCTCTGGATCTTCCAGCACCTCTTTGACCCTCTCCATATTGTTCTTTATGTCACTGATGCTGTCCATGACCTCCTTCGACGGAAGGGGTATGTCTATCATCTTTCCGAGGGTCATCCTGGCGACGGACACCATCCTCTTCACGATCCCGAAGAGCCTGTCTATGTACCAGTCAGAAACATCCGGGAAACTGAGAAGCCTCAGGGTCTCTCCTGTGGGGGGCGTGTCGATTATAACTACATCGTAAGCTTCGCTGTCCTTGAACTGAAGCACATAGAACAAGGCCGCCGCCATCTCCATGCCGGGGAATATCGCCATCTCCTCGGCGGTGATGTCCTCCACCCCCTGCGATATCATGAACGCTGACACGTAGTCCCTTATGCTGGTCCATTTCGTCCTCATCTCATGGATAATGTTCAGCTCCAGAGCGTCCAGGTTCTCCCCTATGTTCACTATTTCCGAGGAAAGCCTGATGTCGAGACTGTCTCCGAGGGAGTGCGCTGTGTCGACACTCATTATCATCGTGCGGTGCCCTTTCTGCGCGCATCTGAGCGCGGTCGCCGCTGCTACCGATGTCTTGCCGACGCCGCCTTTTCCGTTGTATATTATGGTCCTCATTTTATCATACTCAGCATGATCATTGTTCTCTGATGCATCCCCTCTGGTCCATCTTGAATATCTTGAACGGGATGTCCTTGCCTGATCCTTTCACTGAATCGCGGGCGATGCTGTCGAGGGAACAGCAGGGCACCGTCATCCTTACGACCGTCAGACTTTTCGGGTCGCCTTTTGAAATGATCTCGGTTAACTTTTCTTTGTAGCCAGTATCGGATTTGGGGCAGCATATGACGACCGCCCTCCCTCTGATGAAGTCCTCGTGCATCCTGGAATATGCGAACGCCGAGCAGTCGGCGGCCAAGAGGACATCTGCTCTTTTGAATATCGGTGATGAGCTTGACACAAGACCTATCCTTATAGGCCATTGTCTCAATTCCCCGCAGCCTTCCTCGTTCAGGTCTATCAGCCCCAACACCCTGGATGCCGAACGGGACTGCGGGACCCCGGGATCAGGATCGTGGGGGCATCGCTTCCCTGGCAGCTGCATATCTCCATGAAGGATATTGCTCCTCGGGGACAGGCCGGCAGGCAGTCACCGAGTCCGTCGCAGTAATCCTCCCTTATCATCTTTGCCTTGCCGTCCACCAATCCCAACGCCCCCTCGTGGCAGGCCTCGATGCACAATCCGCATCCGTCGCACTTGAACTCATCGATCACGATGCTTTTTGCCATATCCGGAGAAACATCTTTACAGTATAATAAAAGATAATGTCGTACCGATCCCAGTGCAACGACATACTTTATAACTTGCCAGCAGATTATTCTGTAATGACAGTTCTGTTGGCATATGACGGCAGACAGCAGAAAGTGCTGGATTATGCAATAGAGAATGCTCGGGCCTACAAGACCCCTCTTTTCATAATATCATGTCTGAATACAAAGGACCCTGCGGAGATAGAGAAAGGGATACCTAGACTGAAAGAATCCCTTGAGGCGGCAAGGCAGAAGGCGTTGAGTAAGGGAGTGGATGCCCGCACCATGGTAGGCGCGGGGGACCCCGCAGGAGAGATAGTCGCCTCGGCCGAACGGATCGATGCGGACACGATAATACTGGGTCACAGCGACAAGACCGCCATCGACCGTCTGCTGTTGGGGAACGTGTCCGAACATGTGCTGCGTAATGCCCGCTGTACGGTCATCTTCGTTCATTGAACAGACCGAATGCTGTAAGGATCGCACGGATGAGCTTATCCGGCGGCGGAGGACATCCCGGGATGTACATGTCGACCTTGACGATCTCACCTATTCCCTCGCCCACCACTTCGCCTTTTGAGAACATCCCTCCTGATATGGCGCATGTGCCCATGGCTATCACCACTTTAGGATTGGGGGTTGCCGCGACCGCTTTTTTCAGCGCTTCGGACATGTTCTTCGTCAGCGGCCCTGTTATCAGAAGGACATCCGCGTGCCTCGGCGACGGTACGATCTTGATCCCGAACCTTTCCACATCATAGAACTGGTTGGAAAGGGATGTCACCTCGACCTCGCATCCGTTGCACGATCCGGTGTCTATCTCCCTTATGAATATCGATCTTCCGAATACGTCCAATTTCTCCCGTTCTATCCTGTCCTCTTTTTTCACCGGAGGACTGTCCTTTGTGAATACAAGGTCGTTCCTTGTCAGGACGAAGTCCGGCGCATCTGTCAGGGACATCGCGCCTTTACTGCATATCCTGTGACATTCCCGGCAGAATATGCATCTGCCTATGTCCACTGTCCAACCTCCCTCCATATTTATCGCACCGGACGGACAGGCCTCGGAACAATCTCCGCACCCGTCGCATTCAGGTCCCGCAATGGGCATCTTATGCTTTCCGGCCATTATCGCTTCCAGGCTTTCCGTCGGGGCACTTTTCGGAGTGATGATGTTGTTGATCGCTTCTTGGAACAGTCCTTTCTTCAATTCATCGCCTCACAGGTCATTTCCGCTGTAGGACAGGTCGAAACTCTTGTTGATCAATGGGAAGTCAGGGACTATGTTGCCCACTGCCGCAAGCTCCAGGGCCGGCCAGTTGGGGAACGACGCATCCCTTATCTTATATCTCCATATCTGTCCGTCCGCCACATGCACGCAGTGGATCAGTTCTCCGCGGGGGGACTCCGCCATCCCCAGGGAGAATCCGTCCTTCACATCTACTCTGCATGATATTGGGCCTTTCTCCATGCTGCTCAGGCACTGTGTTATTATGCTTAT
>JAIRUV010000127.1 GCA_031254265.1 Candidatus Methanoplasma sp. | reverse complement strand
GATCACGATGGCTCCAGCATGTTTTCGTATGCAACATTTTCCTTTTTCATCGATAATTGTTTTCATCCTTTTTCCTCCGATTTCAAATTTTCATTAATAGAAAAATATAGGATATGATCTGTATAAAAACAAATGTCTAAAAATTAGCCGTAATAATAGATATTAATATCTATTATTTTTAATATAATATATATTTATACATCATTTAATCAATATTTGTCGTATAAAATATATCTTCATTTTTCTTTATTCGGCCGGTCTGCCCTTCAGAAGAGATAAGCCGCCTGACCTCCCGATGTAAAAGCCTGCATACAGTGCCGTCGAACCTCTGAGATAACTTCCCTACTACTTTGTCCGATATAAGTTGCGGGACACTTTGGATGGCTAGCTATTGGGTTTCTCTCTGCCCTGTATTTAAGAAAACAACCGCCGGCGGCAACCGTTGGCATATATGAATGGCGTTTCCCGGAACCGGTTCCGTTCAAAGAAATATTGCTGGCTCCATATAATGCTGGTCCAGGCGATTTGGACATATGGCGATTTACCGGTTTGCGTTCTTCTAATAACCTTTTTTTATATCATCCCGATTAACTGTCTGTTCAAAATGTCACAGTACGATTCAGTTTCGGTCGAGAGACGCTGGCAGAAGATGTGGAAGGACGAGGAGATCTATCGCTTCGACCCTAGTTCAGATAAGCCCGCATACAGCATCGACAACCCTCCGAGATACACATCCGGGCCTCTCCATTTGGGACATGCCACCGGATACTCCCTCATAGACTTCGCGGCAAGATACAAGAGGATGAAGGGATACAACGTGTTCTTCCCCCTATGCTTCGATGTCAACGGAACTCCGATCGAGGTAAAGGTCGAGAAGAAGCACAACATAACGAAACTGGACCTCCCTAGGGAAGAATACAGGAGGCTTTGCAGTGAATATGCGAACGGCTTCATCGAAGAGATGACCCACCATTTCGAGATACTCGGGGAGAGCATGGACCCGAGCATATACTATCAGACGGACGCGCCCTATTACAGGCGCATAACCCAGATATCCTTTGTGGAACTGTTCGTAAGAGGCCTTGTGTATAAAGGCGATTTCCCTGTCAACTGGTGTCCGAGGTGCATGACCGCCCTTGCGGATGCGGAAGTGGACCGTAAGGACAACACGACCAAACTCAACTACGTGAAATTCGGGGTCGCTGGCTCTGATGACCATGTCACGATAGCCACTACAAGGCCGGAGCTCATCTGTACCTGCAAGGTCGTGGCGGTCCATCCCGATGACAAAGATAAACAGCATCTGATCGGCAAAGAGCTTGTAACGCCGATATACGGGCGCAAGGTGAAGGTCATCGCGGACCCGAAGGTGGATCCCAAGTACGGCACAGGCAATGTGATGATATGTACCATCGGAGACAAGGACGATCTCGAGTGGGTGATGAAATACCATCTGGAGATGGAGAAAGGGATCGACGAAACGGGAAAGATGACCGAACTGGCAGGGAAATATGCGGGAATGTCTGTGAAAGAGGCAAGGGCATCGATAATCTCCGACCTTAAGGAGATGGGTACACTCACCGATCAGAAGGATACTCCTCAGCAGGTATCGGTCTGCTGGAGATGCAGCACACCCGTAGAATACCTTCAGGTGCCGCAGTGGTTCCTGAGGACCCTTGAGCTGAAAGAACAAGTGCTTCAGAAGGCCGATGAGATAAGGTGGTTCCCGGACTTCATGAAAATAAGGCTTCAGGATTGGGTCGAGTCCCTCGAATGGGACTGGGTCCTGAGCAGGCAGCGCATATTCGCAACCCCGGTCCCGGTCTGGGAATGCGAGGACTGCGGAGAGGCTGTCTGCGCAAAAGAAGAACAATGCTATATTGATCCGACCATCGACCCTCCTCCAGTGGATAAGTGCCAGAAGTGCGGCGGAAAACTGCTTGGCTGTACAGATGTCTTCGATACATGGATGGATTCTTCCGGGTCTTCCCTCTATAACACGTTCTGGAAAAGGGATGATGCCCTTCACGAGAAGTTCTTCCCTATGAGCATGAGGCCGCAGTCCCACGACATAATAAGGACATGGGCGTTCTATTCGATACTCAGAGCAGAACAGCTGAAACAGTCCCGCCCATGGGACGATATTATGGTGCACGGTTTCATAATGGCGCCGGACGGTACACCCATGCATTCTTCCGTAGGCAACGTCATCGATCCGATCCCTATCCTGAAGAACTACGGCGCAGATGCCCTCAGGTATTTCGCGGCATCATGCTCCCTCGGGACAGATCATGCGTTCAGGGAGCCAGATGTTGTGAGGGGGAGGAAGCTGGCCAACAAGATGTTCAACATCGGGCAGTTCGTCGGAAGGTTCTTTGACGGCAGATCCTGGGACACTGACGATCTCAGGATATCGGACAAATGGATAATAAGCCGTTATTCTCAGACGGTCGAGGCGGCCACGGCATATCTGGATGAGTATCAGTTCGACAAAGCGATGAAGGAGGTCGAAGGATTCATCTGGCGCGACCTTGCCGACAATTACATAGAGATGGTGAAGGCAAGGAAGGACGATGCCGTCAGAAACACCCTGTACAACGTTCTGCTGGGATGCATAAAGATGATGGCCCCCGTCATGCCCCATGTCACCGAGGACATATACCAGGAGCATTTCCTCGGCACAGAGGGGATAAAAAGCATCCACATGGCAGAGTGGCCCGTTCCTATCTTCATCGACGAGGATGCTCTGGAGACAGGCGAATCCGTAGCCGGCATAATATCTGCCATAAGAGCATGGAAATCCGACAGGAAGATGCCTCTCAACGCGGAGCTGTCCAAGGTGGAGGTGATCGGCGAGGAAGCACCCGCGCTCGAATGCGGATCCGCAGATATCATCGAGACCTCAAAGATCAAGAATCTGGTATTCTCGAAGGAGGCTTTACTGAAGGAGGAGGTCGTGGGAGTCAGGCCGGTCCATTCTAAACTCGGCCCGGCGTTCAAAGGACAGGCGAAAGACATCGTTGCCGCCCTCAAGGCATTGACCCAGAAGGACGTATCGAAGAGGACGATGTCAGAGGGGATCAGGCTGGATATCGGCGGAGAGACGGTCTTCCTCGCACCTGAGTTCTTTGAGATCGATAAGAGGCTCACGCTCGACGGCAAGGCCGTCGAGACCATACAGCTGGGAAAGACCTTGGTTGTTCTGGAGATATGAATCAGTCCTGTGAGACCCTCACAGTGACCTTCTTCCCTTTGTATCTTATTTTGGGAAGGTCCA
>JAIRUV010000092.1 GCA_031254265.1 Candidatus Methanoplasma sp. | reverse complement strand
CGGCTGAGTGAACACCATCGGCTCGGACTCCGGCTCTGTCCTCATCGGTATCTCAACAGAGCTTGTGTGCTTGCTGCCGCCGACGAAACTGCCTCCCGCCATCTTTATCATCTCCGGCTCCTCATCATCGAAGAATGCGGTCTCCGGCTGGATGGCTATGTAGACATCCTGTTTTTCCGGTGTGTTGAAAACGACATATCCCTCTCTGTTGATCTGCCTGATCGCCGGAGATATCACTACCTCCTGCGGTTTGGCCATCCTTCCGGGTGTCACCGCTGCCTCATTGGACGCTGTGAAACCGGGGTGTCTCTGCTTCACCTTGTGCTGTTTAACGTCTCTCTGGTCCTGACCGAGCATACGTTTGAAAAAGCCCTTTGGGGGGCTACCGCTATTATATCCTGAGTTCCCACTCATGCTATCCCATCCGGGCTCAATATAGGCTTTATTCTATATAAAAAGTTATAGGTTGCACCTTAACTTTTCACGAATGTGACGTAATCCGCCTTTCCGGTAGAGTGTATCTCTTTGAGCATCGATGACACTTTCTTTGCCTCTCCAGAGACCACCATCACCTCCAGGCACTTGTGGTCTTTCAGGTGCGAGTGCAGCTGGGTCTTTATCTCGTTCTCGTATTTCGCCTGTATCCAGTTCATCCACGGGTCGCTGTGGTCCTTCTTCACTATTATCAGAACCCCTTCCACCATCCCTTCGAGACCTTCTATGACCTGCACCTCCGCCTTTGCGGCGCTGATCGCCCTCCTTACCGCTTCGCTCCTTCCTTTGAGGCCGAACCTTCTCTGTATATCATCCAGAGCTTCTATGCTCTCTTTGTTCAAAGATACACTCACTATCCCCATTTCCGCACCTTATTAACAATCCTTAGGTATTGTGTGGCAAAGTTAATAATTTTACCACAATCTATTAATAAAAACCAGATACTCTTTCCGCCATGGAAGAACTGGCCCTGTTCCTGATCTGCGTTATAGCAATACTTGCTGTATCCTTGCTCGGTGCATATGCTCCGATGTCCTTCAGGGCCACCGACAAACAGATGCACCTGATGATCGCCTTCGGCTCGGGGGTCTTCATAGGTATACTGTTCCTGATACTGATGCCCGAAGCGATCAATGAGAGCGAGGCCGGCGGCTTCGATGCCATGGATGCCATGTATCTCATTCTCGCCGGTTTCCTGACCATGTTCATTGTGGATTTCCTTTTCAAACAATACAAGAGGTCGGAATGCGACTGTGAGGAATGTGCGGACTATCACTCTCATGAGATAACATCGCTTTCTGCATTCGTCGGCCTTTCCCTGCACTCCTGTTTCGACGGCCTGGCGATCGCCGCCGCCTTCCTTGTGGGAGAGACCGTAGGGTTCATGGTCCTTGTCGCGATGTGTCTTCACAAAGCGGTCGTGGTGTTCTCCCTTTCCTCGACATTCCTGCTTGCCGGCAAAAGGAAGAAGGCTGCCGTCTACCTGACGGTGTTCTGTCTCATCACTCCTGTCGCGGCCCTGATCTCATATTTCGTCCTCGGCGGGTTCGAGAGCGATATCGTTGGTCTTGCCTTCGCGTTCTCTGCAGGAGTGTTCATGTTCGTTACAATGCTGCACATCATACCCGAAGCATTCCACAGGAAGGATATCAACATCAAATCGCTGGCGCTTTTGATCGTGGGGCTGCTGATCGTGGTCGGGCTTGTGCTTCTTATGGGGTCTGAAGGGCACATACACTGAACTTTTATTCGACATTTGCCGTATAAGGTGGTGTACATCTTTATTAACATCCTGTAGATTTACAGGGCATGGTTGATAATGAATCATCATCCGCTAGCAGCATCGCCAACCCTGCGGTGTTGGGTCTTCTGGGATTTGGAATGACCACGGTACTGCTATCGTTACATAACCTGGGGTTGTTCGGCCTGGAGTCTACGATCCTCTCTATGGGGTTCCTCTACGGCGGACTTGCCCAGGTTTTCGCAGGAATATTCGAATTCAAGAAGGGAAATACCTTCGGAGCTACGGCATTCACGTCCTATGGGCTATTCTGGCTGACTTTTGTGTTCATCAACACGGGACTGGTCCCGGGGATGGCACCGGCGGACAATGTCTCCTTGGGCGCATACTTCGCCATATGGGGCGTGCTCACGCTGTTCCTTTTCATCGGGACGCTCAACGGCCCCCGCGCACTCCAGGTGGTCTTCCTCACCCTGACCGTACTGTTCTTCGTGGTCGCCGTCAAGGATGTCACCGAGATATCCAACATAGCCTATGTTGCGGGAGCCGTCGGTATATTCTGCGGAGGCAGCGCCATGTACACCGCATTCGGCGAGGTCCTGAACGAAAAGCTCGGGAGGACCCTGCTGCCTCTGGGCTGAGCTTCCGGAAACATTTCCTTCAAACAAAGGGAGCTGTGCTCCCGTTATTTTTCTTACAAGCGAATTCTGAGCCTCGGCTGTGTGAAGTATTATGTAGCACGATTTTCAATATGGTGTTACTTAGCTTCGTCTAAAACAGGGGAAAATAAATGATGAATAACAAATTGATCGCAATTTTTGCAATAGTGATCATCGTGGTCGCCGGCGCGGGCGTAGTGTTCCTGCTGACACAGGACAACAGCGTCGAGGGAAAGACCATAACGGATGCCCGAGGGAGAGAGGTCGCGGTACCTGATGAGATCAACTCGATACTTGCAATCAAATCATGCTCACTGCAGCTTGTATCTTTTTTTGATGCCGTCAATAAGGTCACGTGGCTTGACATCAATGAGAGTTTTGATGCCGAAGATAACAGGACGCATACATTCATGATGAAGGATGTTCTCTATAATCTGGGTACCGTTGACCCCAATAATGCAGAGGCGGTCGTAATGACAGGCGTTGACATAATAATCTCGTCCACTGTCGATGTC
>JAIRUV010000063.1 GCA_031254265.1 Candidatus Methanoplasma sp. | reverse complement strand
CGAAATATGTTGTATCTATGGACAGATATGCAGAGCGCAATGACGAGGGAGTCATCGGCATTCATCTGAAGGACTTTCTGCTGAAAGACGACGATCATCAACAGACATCGTGAACTGCGGTATCGGCGCATGCGCGCCATGCGCACAAAGAACCCTCACACTCTGAAAAGATCATCCAGTCCGACCAGCGTAAGCCTATCGTCCTCTTCAGCCTCTTTTCTCAGACCTGCCGTGAAACCGGACCTTGAGAATATGTAATAATGGATCTTCTTGTCAGCGAACAGGGCCGCTTTCTCCTTCAGGCCAGCGTAGATGTCCGCGCCGGCTTCCTTGTTCTGCCATTTGCACTCGCCGAGTATGACGTCCTTCTCCGCCGCAGACGAGGCAACGATGTCTATCTCTTCCTCTTTCTTCGTGATAGGGTTTCCGCCCCACCATCTTCCTATACTGTCGAACAGGAACGGGAGCCGGTCACCCGCGTTAAGGCGCAGGAGATACTGCATGCACACATCCTCGAATACCGGCCCCCTGAAATCATCGACGAAAGGCTTCACTGTCTTTTCGTATATGTTATCCACGCCGCTCTCTATCTGCGTCACGGTCTTAGGGACAAACCGGTACCAGAACCTGTACATGCTGTCCTCCACGGTATAGATGCCGCTCCTGTCGTTATTGGCGAGCATCGACACTTCCCTGCTGAGTATTCCGAGATCGATAAGGTTCTTGATGTAGTTGGCGACCTTGCTGTCCTTCTCACCCACCTTTGACGCTATCACGTTCAGCTTTGTCGCACCGTTCGCTATCGCCGCAATGATGGCGTTGTACATAGCAGGTTCACGAAGCTCCTGCTTGAGAAGGTTGTACGGTTCTTCGTAAAGGAAACCGTCCCTGGTGAAGAATGCGTCGTTTATTCCGGTACCGACATCGCCCGGTTTTGATATGACGGAGAGATACTTCGGTATACCATTCGTCACTGCATAGCCAAGCAGTTTATCCTCTATGCCTGCATCACCGAAGAACTCGGCACTGTCATAATAATCGAGGGGTTTGATCCTGTACTGTGCGGTCCGCCTTCCGTACAGGGGGCTCTGATAACCAAGGACCTGATTCTCCATGAATGACATGGATGAGCCGCAAAGGATCAGCATGATGTTCGTTTTCAGAAGAACGAGATCTATGTACCTTTGAAGCTGGGATGAGATCGGCGGGTATGCCTTTGCGAGATAAGGGTACTCGTCGATGTATATTATCAGTTTTTCACCATCGGCCTGTTTCACGATGAAATCCAGAGAGGCTTCCCATGATCTGAAATCTCCAAGGAATGACAGCTCAGGGTATGTTGAGAACACACTTTGCGAGAAGTTCTCCAGGTTCACCAGATTAGTGTCGTCGGTGGCGGTGAAGCATACGGCCTTCTTGCTCCCGCGTTTAATGAACTCGTTGATAAGGCTTGTTTTCCCCACGCGCCTTCTCCCGTACACGACAGCGAATGTGAATTCGTCACTCTGGTAAAGCTTTTCAAGCGACCTCAGCTCATGAATCCTGCCGTTCTCAAAGAACATCTCCATGTCTATTCTCCTTATTCGTGATTAACTTAATCGTAATTAAGTCAATCGTGATTAAGGTATTTAACAATTCTTAGTCTGACACATTGTTCCATGCATATGCAGTCAAACTCCAACTCCGATTTTATTGGTGTAAGTCTGCCGTCCTGATGTTGCTGGATCCGATAGCGTGCATTTTTTTAACCGAGGACTTATATGGAAAGACTGTCTGCTGGAAGGCGGCGTGCCGGAGCAGAAGCTTCACAATATGATACAGCACAGCTATGACCTAATTAGATCGAAAGTGAGGAGACGAACGTAATATGGCAAACACGAAAAAAGCTATGAAAATTATAATCAACACATCTATGTTGATCGCCGTTGTCATCTCCTTTATCAGATGGGATGGAGAACCAACATTCCATGCCATAGCGGGTATCGTATTTGCTTTGCTTTTCGCTGTCCATTTTTGGCTAAACAAAAAAATGTTTTTCGCTTACGGCAAGAACATAAGGAAACTGGACGCATCGAAAAAGCGCAAATATCTGATAGACGTGCTTTTGATTATTGTTTGGAGCATTGTCATTGTGTCAGGAATCATCGCCCTATTGATAGATCCAGGAAATTCTGAGACTGCGCTCAATCACGGAGGGCTTCACGGGATTTTTGCCAGAATAGGCGGCGTTCTGATTGTTATACATATTTTTCAACACGGCAGACAAATCGTTTCATATTTCAGAAAGAACGAGACAGCAAAATGAGATTACATAAAGGGGATCATATGTCCAGCAGCCAATCGATGATGTTCTTCCGGTATATCCCGTTGTACGTCCCCAAACCAACACGGTCCATTGTCAGGACCGTTCTCATGTGGGCGTCCTTCAGCTCCAGAAAAGGCCGCACTTCCCTTCTTTCAGTGTCCTCGTCGAGAAGCGTCATGGATACCTGATAATATTCCCTCCGTCCGCCTTTGTCCGCTATGAAATCTATCTCCAGATTCCCAAGCTTTCCCGCATGCACCGAATAACCTCTTCTCAAGAGTTCAAGATACACGATGTTCTCTATCGACCTGCCGAGATCCCTCGAATACTCCCCTATGGAAGCGTTCCTCATCCCCAGATCCGTACAGTAGTATTTGGACGGCGTCGTCAGTATCATCTTTCCGCGGAGGTCGTAGCGCTTGGCCTGATAGAACATCAGGGACTCCCTCACCATCCTAAGATAACTCTCTGCGGTCTTATTGTCTATCCTCAGCTGCTTGGAAATGGAATTCCCGGATATCGGGTTGCCTATTTCTGAGAAGAGGTACTCAACGATCCTTTCCAGCATGGAAACGTCCGTCAGTTTATTTCTGAACGATATGTCCTTGACCATTATGTCAGAGCGTATGGCACCGACTGTCTCGAATATATCGTCCTTGGGCATATTCCTCCTGACTATAGGCATGGAACCCATTGACAGGTAATCCTCAAACGCCTTTTCGTCGTCTTCAAGGTCATTCAGTTCTTTGAATTCTTTAAAGGACAAAGGCAGGATGTTGATGGGGATGGATCTTCCGGTCAAGTATGTGGACAGTTCCGTCGACAGCATATATGCGTTGGAGCCGGTCACATACACATCGGCATTCGTGTCTATCAGAATGGAATCCACGACCCTTTCCCATCCGGTCACATTCTGTATCTCGTCCAAAAGGAGATAGGATCCCTCTTTTGACGTTCGCGATATCAAATGATCATAGAGAGAATCCTCCTCAAGAAGG
>JAIRUV010000028.1 GCA_031254265.1 Candidatus Methanoplasma sp. | reverse complement strand
GATGCAATATTGTTTAAATAAGTAAATTCACGTGTCGGGCTCAGTGATAAAATGAAGAAGATGAAAGCTTCAGCAAGGTCAATGGCGATGGATTATGCGATACGCGAAGTAACAGTCCCAGCCGCAGCCGCAGCCGAGAGAGGCATGAAGCTTTACAGCTTCAACATCGGCGATCCGAACAAATGGGATTTCGAAACCCCGGAGTACTTCAAATCGGCGCTCAGGGATGCAGTGGACAACACCGACAACGGATACGGCGACTCTCAGGGAGACATCGCTCTGAGAAAGGCGATAGTCGACAGAGAGTATGAGAAACACGGCGCAAGGATAACCGCTGACCGCGTATACGTGACAAGCGGCGTAAGCGAAGGGATAAACGTTCTCATGGCGACCCTGCTGGAACCGGGCGACGAGGTCCTTCTCCCCGCGCCGGGTTACCCCTCATATGCCCAATACATAGGATTCTACGGCGGGAAGGTGGTCTCCTACAGGCAGATGGAGGAAGAGGACTGGAAACCTGATGTTGACATGATACGCAGGAAAATATCCAACAGGACCAAAGCGATAGTCGTCATCAACCCCAACAACCCCACGTCCGCTGTGTACGACGAGAAAACGATAAGGGAGATCGGGGACATAGCAGCGGAGTTCGGGATACCTCTGGTCTCCGACGAGATATATGATAAGCTGGTGTTCGAAGGGGACTTCTTCTCTGCATCCGAACTTCCGTCGGATGTCCCGAGGATAATATTCAACGGTTTCTCGAAAGTGAACCTCATGCCCGGATGGAGGGAAGGATACTGCTACTTCATGTACGAAGGGGACGCAATGGACGAGATCAGGGAAGGAATGATGAAACAGTTCCGCACAAGGATATGTCCGAACGTACCCTGCCAGGAAGCGGCAAGGGCATCGCTGCAGGGCCCTCAGGACTACATAGTGGAAATGAACAGGAAACTGAAGGAGAGGGGAGACTACTCATACAAAAGACTGAATGAGATCCCGGGAATAACCACCAACAAGGCCAGGGGCGCATTCTATATGTTCCCGAAGGTGGACCTCTTCGACTGGAAGACGGATAAGGATTTCGTCGTCAACCTGATAAACGAGGAGGGGGTGGTGTTCGTCCACGGTTCAGGATTCTCCGACGAATACGGGGAAGGCCACTTCAGGACCATATTCCTGCCTCCGCTCAAGACAATAGAAGAAGCTTACAACAAGTTAGAGAAGTTCATGATAAGGCACAGCAGGTGAGTTTTCAGCCGGAAGCGCGGTTCCAAATGCCGCGCTCCGGCCATTTCCCGATCACTTTCTTTTTCTGGCCTCCTTCTTGGCAACGATCTCTCCGTTCTCGTCGGTAAGGGTGCTGAGCTCTATGTCCCTCTCGTCGATGTTCTGGAAATAGGATTTTGCGTCAGAGAGACTGTCGAATTCCTTTATGCTCTCGTATCCGTCGTCGTACTTTGTTTCCACTTTGTATGCCATGTGCTGAACCTCCTCTTGAATGCAGTCCATCTGCAGTATCTTCAGATATATAAGGCCAGCACAGCTGCGGAGGACATCCGCCTGAATATGTAGAGTTCAAACATGTTTTCTCAATTACTTTCACATTTGCGTGTCATCTGCTGATATGGAAACGTATTATCTTCCATTATCTCATCCCCAACATGTACAATATTGTGAATATGTAGATAAAAAGGAACATAAGTATACCTATCGTGGCCCTTTCCCTGTCTGAGGTCTTTTCTTCAAGAAAACATGTGATGATGATCAATGTTGATACGAACCCTATCGTAAACATCAGTACCAGAAGCCATACGTCCATATCTACATCTGTGTAGATATATTCACAAATAAATATATTCTGTTTTGTATATAGTTACATTTTTGAACAAAAATCACTATGTGAAGAGAAATAATATGTTGTCATCGTGGACGGCGACTTTCAGAGCATATTCT
Organism: Candidatus Methanoplasma sp.; assembly: GCA_031254265.1. Taxonomy (GTDB): domain Archaea; phylum Thermoplasmatota; class Thermoplasmata; order Methanomassiliicoccales; family Methanomethylophilaceae; genus Methanoplasma. The sequence goes on along the minus strand of JAIRUV010000028.1, from coordinate 2,361 downwards.
CAGAAAAGAACGTAGTGAGCATGCTTCTTTTCATTTATGCAAATAAGAAGGTTAAAGAGAGTCAGCTGACAGAGATAGTGCCCAATTATTATACCTCTGTAAAGGTAGTCAATATTCTGGCGGATGCGGGACTGGTCAGATCCTGGTCCGAAAAAGTAGGGTACACCATCAGATGGTATGAAATAACCGATCTGGGCACGCAGGCGGCCGGACATCTGTACGAAGCCAATAACCTGGTGAAGCAGCAGTCCTGAACTTTATGCAAAGTTCTTATTTCAAAAAAATGATGCGCCAAAAGATATCATGGACAACATAACAAAGAAAGTGAAGGAAGAGATCGAAAGGGGATGGATCGGCCCCGATACGAGTTGTCCATACCACCCCTGCCATTTCATCGGCCAGGATTGCACATTCTGTTTCTGTCCCTTCTATCCCTGCAACGATGAGGACCTCGGCCGGAACATAAGGTCGAAGAGAGGCACAGACATCTGGGAGTGCACGTACTGTTTATTCATGCACAGACAGGAGGTCGGCAGATTCGTTATGTCTGAGATAAAAAGGATGAACATCACGGAGCCGAAGGATCCCAGGATGATTGGGATAAGGGAAGAAACAAAAGCAAGATTCTACAAAAAAGGGAGGGCAATAATGGTACTCGGAGCGACATCGGATGCCGGCAAATCCATAACCGCCGCCGCTCTGTGCAGGATACTGCATAAGAAAGGATACTTGGTCTCTCCATTCAAGTCCCAGAACATGAGCCTTAACTCCAAGGTCACAAGGAAGGGATCGGAGATCGCAATGATCCAGACCCTTCAAAGCAAAGCCGCTGGGCTCAGGAATCCAGACGAGTTTATGAACACGATACTCCTGAAACCCAAAGGGGACACTGTGTCCCAGGTCATAGTGGAAGGGGAGCCCTACGGTGACTTCACCGTGAAAGATTATTACGGGAAATTCGTGCCGGGGCCGGCTGTCGATATAGTAAGAAGGAACATCGAGTTCCTGAAGAGGCATTATGACATCGTTGTGATGGAAGGCGCCGGTTCCCCTGCCGAGATAAACATTTATGACAAGGATATAGCGAACATAGGCGCGGCGAAGATCGCCGGCGCGCCGTGCATACTTGTGGTGAATGTTGAGTGGGGAGGAGCGTTCGCATACGCTGTCGGAACGGTCAAGCTCATGCCGGAGAAGGACAGAGGCATGATCAAAGGGATAATACTGAACAACATCCGCGGAGACATTTCAAGGATGGCCCCAGGAGCCGAAGAGCTGGAAAAGATACTGGGCGTTCCCGTGATAGGGATGATACCGCACATCCGGTTAGAGCTTCCTCTGGAGGACTCGGAGTCCCTGAGGGGGATGAAGAGCAAAGGGAACGGGAGCATCGTGATATCCGTGATAAGGCTGCCCAGGATATCCAACTTCACAGACATCGACCCTCTGTATATGGAGGACACCACCGTGAGATTCGTAACAGAGCCGGAAGAGCTGGAAGGTACGGACGCGGTTATAATCCCTGGAACTAAGAATACCATAGAGGATCTCCACTGGATCAGAGAGAAAGGGTTCGACAAGGCCTTAGAAGATCTGAGAGGAAAGGTCCCGATACTCGGGATATGCGGAGGATATCAGATGATGGGGCGCTCACTGGAGGATCCAGACGGGATAGAGAATACATACAAAGGAACAGTGGCAGGACTGGGATTCTTCGACAATGTCACGAGGTGGGAAGGCCGCGACAAAAAGACGGCCCAGGCCGAAGGAAAGTTCATTAAGACGGGAGAGAAGGTAACAGGCTTCGAGACCCACGTCGGGATCAGCGAGGTAAAGGAGGAGCCGCTGTTCATCATAGAGAGGTTCTCCGGGGACGAGAAGGAAGGCTCCTGCAGAGAAGATGAGATGCTGTTCGGGACATACCTTCACGGGGTCCTTGAAAAGAGGTCCTTCAGAAGATTCTTCCTTTCACACACAAAAGGAGGGAAGGCTGTGCTTTCTGCATATGAGCCTAGGGATTACGACGATCTGATAGAAGAGAACCTGGAGAGGCTGGCATGTGCTTTCGAGAGCAGCATGGATGTCGGAAGACTAATGAAGATACTGGAGGAAGGGCTGTGAAGGTTATTTTCCTGGGAACATCGTCCGGCGCAGGCAAGACCACGATCGCCGCTATGTACTGCAGATACCTGAGCAGGAAAGGGGTCAGGACCGCACCTTTCAAAGCATCCAACCTGGCGCTTAACTCATTCGTAACAAAGGAAGGGCACGAGATAGGGGTGGGGCAAGCGTTCCAGGCACTGGCCTCTGGGGTTGAACCGTCGAACGACATGAACCCGATACTCCTAAAGCCGCTGGGGA
>JAIRUV010000140.1 GCA_031254265.1 Candidatus Methanoplasma sp. | reverse complement strand
TTCTGCTCGATAATATTGATCGCGGTATGTTTCGTGTTCATGTTCGCCATAAGGATAGTGGTGAGCAGAGGAGGCCACCATGCCTGAGATAGTGCTGGACGGCCTGTTCAAGGACTACGGCGACAACCCTGCCGCGGACGGTCTGTCGCTTACGGTCAACGATGGAGAATACCTCTGCATACTCGGGCCCACTGGGTCAGGCAAGACCACCTGTCTCAGGATGATATGCGGCCTCACGAAACCCGACAAAGGAAAGGTGCTGTTCGACGGGGTCGACGTAACGGATATGCCGGTCAGCGAAAGGAGCGCTACCATGCTCTCTCAGGTCTATTCCCTATTCCCTCCGAAGACCGTCTACGAGAATGTTATGTTCTCCCCGGAGATCAAGGAGTGGGATGAAAAGTCAGCAAGACAGCTGGTCAGGAGCATGATAAAGATGGTGCATATGGAGCACAAGGTCAGCTCATATCCCATCCAGCTCAGCGGCGGCCAGCAGCAGAGGACCGCCCTTGCCAGGGCGCTTGCGTCAAGCTCCGAGGTCCTGCTCCTCGACGAGCCCCTGACGGCTCTGGACGCGAGGCTCAGGCTGGAGCTCAGACAGGAGTTGAGGTCACTTGTCAAAGAGATGGGGCTCACTGCCATCCATGTCACCCACGACCAGGACGAGGCTCTGGAGATGGCGGACCGCATAGCGATAATCAGAAAAGGAAGGATAGTCCAGACAGGCACTCCGATGGAGGTCTTCCGGAACCCGAAGACCCCATTCGTTTCAAACTTCGTAGGAAGGTCCAACATATTCCTGGGAAAGCTGCGCTCGGTGGACGGGGCGTTCTCGGAAACAGAACTGGAGAACGGCATGGTGATCAGGGCGCGGGGAACGGACATCCCAGCAGGGACAGACGTGGCGGTAGCGGTGAAGATAGGGTCCACAAGGTTCCCTCCGATACAAATACCCACAGAGGAGAAACCGGAGCCGGAGCAGCCCAAAGGATATTTCAGGGGAAGGGTGGAGAGGGTGCTGTTCGAAGGGGCGACGATCACGATAGAGGTGGATGCGGAAGGCATAGGGATGGTGTCCTCTAAACTGCCGAGCAGGAGATATGATGATTACAAAGCAGGGGACGAAGTGATGGTCTCCTGGCTGCCGGAAAGGGCGAGCGTCTTCGAGATACCCCCGGAAGGCATGGATACTGAACTGAGGCTTGACTGATGAAGATAAAACTCGAGAACGTGTCGATGAGGTTCGGGGACATGTATGCTGTCCGTGATGTCAGTCTGTCAATAGCAAAAGGAGAATACCTTACCGTGCTTGGGCCGTCAGGGTGCGGAAAGACCACCCTGATAAAAGTGATATCCGGGATATGGAGGCCTACCGAAGGAAGGGTGATAGTTGACGGGGATGATGTCACAGACATACCTCTCGAGGACCGCGACACAGGATACGTGTTCCAGAACATAGCATTGTTCCCGAACATGACGATAGAGGATAACGTAGGATACAGCCCGAGGGTCAGGGACCTGCCGCAGGAAGAGGTCGACAGGATATCGAGGGATTATCTTGAGCTTGTCAGGATGTTCGACCGCGCGGGGATGTTCCCTTCAGAACTCTCCGGCGGGGAGCAGCAGAAGGTGGCCATCGCAAGGGCGCTGGCATCTGGATCCAAGATGCTGATGCTTGATGAGCCGCTATCGGCGCTGGACGCCCGCGTCCGCGTTGAACTCAGATATGAGATAAGGAGGCTGGTGAAGAAGCTGGGGATAACTGTCCTTCACGTCACGCACGACCAGGAAGAGGCCATGTCGGTGTCGGACAGGATCATCCTGATGAGGGCGGGAGGGATCAAGGAGGTGGGTACCCCCATGGATATCTACAGGAATCCAAAGTCGATATTCGCAGCGTACTTCATCGGAGAGACGAACCTTCTGGAATGCACCGTCGTAGGCAAGACCAAGACGGGCAGGACGATGGTGAGGCTCAGAGGAGGCCGGGTAGTGAGAGCGGCAAAATCCAACTACGACACAGGGGACCCGACGGTCATCTCTGTCCGCCCTGAGAATGTGTACACAGCGAAAGACGGGATCAAGGCTGAGATAATCGGAGTGGTGTTCATGGGGACATACTGGAAGATAAGGACTATAGCCGAGACAAGCGATTACATAGATTATAACGTCTCATCGAACGATGAGGTGCCGGATGTGGGAGACGAAGTGTATCTGGTATTCAACAAAAGGGCGACAAAGGTCTTTGCGAGGCCTGAAGAGGGATTAGAGGAGGCGATTAAACTTGAGTGACAAGAAGGGGATAATGATATGGTTCTCCAAGAGAAAGGAGGACTCAGTAAGGAAAGGGTCGAGAAGCCACGGGCTGGTGGTCCAGGATGCCGTGACCGAGCTGGACCTTACGATCACCGCGATGGGGAATGGGGACACGGTCAGCGCGATGAAGTGCATCGAGAGGCTGACGATAGCGGAAAAGGAAGCGGACAGGATCGAGGACAGGCTGTGCGCTGACGTGTCAGGAGGCGAACTGAGCGTCCAGGAGAGGGAGGACCTGATACACTTCATAAGGAAAATGGACCAGATCGCCAACTGGTGCAAAGAGGGAGGGATACACGTGCAGCTTCTGAAGGAGACCAACGCCCTCGTCCCAGATTACATATGGAAAGAGATAGGCAAGATGTCCGCCGAACTGATACCGGCAGTAAGGTATCTTGTCAAAGCGGTCGAGAACATGGGCAACCCTACAACGGAGACGCTGAGGAACATAGAAGCGGTCTACGATCAGGAGAAGATAGTGGACGGCCTGTATTTCTCGTGCATAAAGCAGGTGCACCTCTCGCCGATGGACCCCAAAGCGGTGATGCTGGCAAGGGAACTGATATTCACACTGGAGATGGCGGCCGACACCTGCAAGAACTGCGCCGATACCATATCGATAATGCTGTCGGCAAGGAGGATATGATTTGTCCGGAAGGCTTTTCGGCACCAACGGGATACGCGGAGTGATAAACGAGGGCATGACCTCGGATCTGGCACTCCATGTCGGAAAAGCCATAGGCACAGTCATGGGCGGTACCGTCGCGATAGCGACAGACACAAGGATATCCGCAGACATGATAAGGACGGCAGTATCGGCAGGGATCATGTCCGTGGGCGTCGATGTCCTCGACCTCGGCGTCATTCCCACCCCTGCGCTGCAGTATTATGTCAAGACGCATGGCAATGTGAAGGGAGGTGTGATGATAACCGCCTCCCACAACCCTCCGGAGTTCAATGGTATAAAATGCATATCCCAGGACGGCACGGAGACCAGCAGGGAAGAGGAAGAGAAGATCGAAGAACAGTATCCGAAGGACATCCCCTGCGCATCCTGGAACATGACAGGGAGCATGAGCAGAGTAAGCGGTGTCGCAGAGGAATACGTGGACGCGATAATATCCATGGTCGATGCCGATTCAATAAGAAAGGCGGGACTGAAGGTATGTCTGGACTGCGCCAACGGCGCAGCGTATGAGACGGCACCTCTTCTCCTCAGAAAACTGAATGTGAGGGCGGTGACAATAAACTGCAACCCCCAGGGGGAATTCCCGGGACACCTC
>JAIRUV010000088.1 GCA_031254265.1 Candidatus Methanoplasma sp. | reverse complement strand
TACTTCTGGACAAGTTCGGAGCCCACGAATCTTATGAAGGTTGCGTTCGTTGCGTTCGCCACGGCCTTTGCCATCATGGTCTTGCCGGTACCCGGAGGCCCGACGAGCAGCACGCCTTTGGGAGGCTCTATCCCCACTTTTATATACAGTTCCGGCCTGAGCAGCGGGTCCTCCACGGCTTCGCGCAGTTCCACCATCTGTTTCTCAAGGCCGCCAATGTCCGCATATGTGGTGTTCGGTTTATCTATTATCTCCGCCCCCGTGACAACAGGGTCCAAAGGCAGAGGCAGAACATTCATGACGGCAAGCGTCTGCTTGTTCAGCGACACCCTGGCACCCGGCACAAGGTCTCCTGGAGGTATGTATTCCGACACGGACACAATGAAATCGGGGCCGGTGGAACTTTTCACGATGACGCGGTTGTCGGGGAGAACGTCGCGCAAAGACCCTATTATCAGAGGCGGGCTCCTGAGCCTTTCTAACTCTGCTCTTATCCTGCTGTGGTCCTTCTGCAGTCTGAACAGTTCTCCCTCTGAGTAACGCTTGTCATTCTCGGCGGTCTGGAGATCTTCCATCAGCCTTACGTTCCTTTCCTCAAGCGTTATGATCTTCGCTTTCAGTTCTTCAATGCGAGTGTCGTTCATGACTGCCCCCTCTGATGATAGGTCATATGCTCATTGTCTTTATTATTTTTTATCGTACCGACCATCAATTTAATATTAATCACACCAATCCGGTGAGTAATGATCTGCGAAATGTGTGGGAAAGAGGTTCCAGTTACGAAACCCATGCTGGTCGAGGGAACCAAGCTCAGCCTGTGCCCTAACTGTGCCAGGTTCGGAGATGAATACAAAGGGTCGGCAACGAAGACGCCGGCAGGCGCCCCGGTCCCGAAATCAGTGATCGAAGAGAGGCTCCAGAGAAGAGAGAGAAGGATGCAGACAAAGGATGTCTATGCGGCATCCACCATGGAGCTTATAGATAATTACGGCAAAGTGGTAAAGGCGGCCAGAGAGGCGAAGGGGATGGACATCGACGAATTCGCCAAGTCAATACTCGAAAGAAGGGGCACCATAGCGAGACTGGAAGCGAACGACCTTGTGCCCGACGACAAACTGATCAATAAGCTGGAGACAGCGCTTGACATAGTCCTCAAAGAAGAGATACAGTCCGGAGGCCAGGCCGCCGGAGGCAGTAAAAAGTCAGACGGCATGACCCTCAGCAATTTCATAAGGAAAGAATGATCATCTGCCGAGAACAGACGAACGGACATCGTCCATGAACGGTGCGATGTCCGTTCCCCTTTCTCTTAAGATCAGCAGCGCGGCAACCTCCATATCGACATCCGTCCTTTTACTGATCCTGTTGCATTCTGATATGAATGAACTCTTCTCCAATCCTGAATCCAATGCTGCCTGAATAAGCTTGGGCAGCAGGCCGGAGGACCTATCTCCAGCTGGCTGTTTAGGAGACCCGTTCTTCAGAGTTCTGAGCAGTTCTTCGGACGGGCGGTATGCTATGGGCACATTCACCGCCGAGAGGTCTGCCGCAGGACGAAGATATTCTCCCGTCCTCGACATAAGCCCCCTTTCCAAAAGAGTCTCCAAAAGAGCGTTCGCATCTTTGACCTGCATCCATCTGAGGTCCAGGGAGACGTACATCGAGAACTCTTTGGTCGTGAGGACGTCCTTGCCTTTGTTGAGGAAAAGTGCGGCCATGCAGACCTGCAGCTCGTCGGACATGGGATGTCAATCTCGGTCGCCGTAAAAATATGTTGCCGTCAGCGCCGTCACCCTCGGCGGCCGGACATTCTGTCTTACGCGCGCACGCGCTCGTTGTATGTTTACAGACTAACAGATAAAATAATGGCACAGGCCGAGCACTCAGAAAGGTTTATAATGGGAATCATAATACCATGCCATCCTGTTTGGTGGATCATATGATATACACTAGGTTTGAGAAGGCAAGGATCATAGGCGCGAGGGCGCTCCAGATCTCGTATGGCGCTCCAGTCCTTATCGACTATCCGGAATACATGCTGGACCCTATCGATATCGCCATGCTTGAGTATGAGAAGGACCTCATACCGATAACAGTAGTCAGGAATTAATCGGGGAATCAACAATGAGTGAAGAGGAGAACGTAACTGTAAACAACGATCTGCTGGTCGCAGAGGATCTGTATCTGACATCCGGCGTGCACATCGGCACACAGCAGAAAAGCGCGGACATGAAGGACTTCATATACAAGGTGAGGCAGGACGGGCTGTATGTTCTGGATGTCAAGAAGACAGACGACCGGATCAGGGCGACCGCAAGCTTCCTTGCAAGATATGACCCCAAGAAGATACTCGTTGTTTCCGCAAGGCAGTACGGCCAGAGGCCGGCAAGAGAGTTCTCCAAAGCCATTGGCGCACCCGCATTCGCCGGACGTTTCGTCCCTGGCACGCTGACGAACCCCTCTAACTCGGGATTCATAGAGCCTGAGGTCCTGATGGTGACGGACCCAGCTGCGGACAAACAGGCGCTCAACGAGGCCCTTAACCTGGGGATACCGATAATCGCATTGTGCGATGCGAACAACGAGACCAGGAATGTCGATCTCGTGGTGCCTACCAACAACAAGGGAAGGAGAGCGCTCGCCTGCATATATTGGATCCTCACAAGGGAGGTCCTCTACGCAAGGGGCAGCATCAAGGACCCCGCAGATTTCCAGATGGAGATCGAGGATTTCGAAGCCAAGCTCTGATGGGGCTTAGGCAAACCATTTACCTTTTCACATATATTTTCAACCATGAGATATCCTGCCGTGGCCGGCCGGTTCTATCCCGCGGACAAAAGCGATCTGTCGGAAGAGATCCGGAAATGCTTCCTTCATGAACTCGGGCCCGGGCTTCCCTGCCATCAAATCAGCGCAAGGTCGATTTCCGCAGGGATCGCACCCCACGCCGGTTACATGGCATCCGGGATGAATGCCGCCCACCTTTACAAGAGGATAGCAGAGGACGGGCTGCCAGAGGCGTACATCATAATAGGTCCGGATCATCACGGCGTCCCGTACAAGGCGGTCATGTGCGACGAGGACTACCTTACTCCTCTGGGGCCGTGCAGGATACATGAGGAGATCGCAGCGGACCTCAAAGAGGCGATACCATGCGACTGCGCCGCCCACAGATATGAGCACTCCGTCGAGGTCCAGGTCCCGTTCATACAGTTCATAGACAAGGACCCTAGGATAGTGCCGGTGATAATGAGGGATCAAAGCAAAGCGGCGGCGGAGAGCCTTGCGGCATCGATAAGGAAGGTCTGCCGGGACAGGGATGCGATAGTCATAGCATCCA
>JAIRUV010000111.1 GCA_031254265.1 Candidatus Methanoplasma sp. | reverse complement strand
CATCTCTCAGTGTTCCTGCGGCGAGCCCGGGGTCACGTGTACACATGAGTTCCGTTCTCCCGAAGACCATCATCTCGATCCTTCCGGGATAATGTTCGGCTATGTTATTTATCTCAGGTTTTGAAAGCTCAGCGGAAAGGACTGTCTGGTATAACGCAGAAGGGAAGCTTGAATTGAACATGTTCATATGGTAGCTTCCGTACCATTTTTTTTCTCTGTATCTGTAGAGCTGATCAGGAGTGTTCACCATGACCGAGTCCCATAGGATGTCGGCATCCGTAAGCGGCATAAGTCTCGGGATGTTCGCCACGAATTCGACACCGTTATTTTCGCACACCCTTTCGGCAGCCTTAGCGCTGTCATTCATATCGTAATAGATCCTGTCCGCATATCCGATCACGGCATCCAGCACCTTGAGGGAGCTGACATAGAACGAGAGGTCAGAGTCCTTCGCCGCTCTGCCGCTATTCTTGAGTTCTTGCGGATACGGCCTCCTTTTTGTGTTGCCTTTCAGCTCCGGGACTTCTCCGATAAGGTTCTTGATCTCGTCAATGCGTGGATCGTATGTTCTGTACACTTCGTACTTCCCGTCATCTATTTTGAAAGGAATGGTGACCTTCCCGACAGAACTTATCTTGAATCCTCCGATCTTCTTCTCCTTCCTTATCTGAACGAGATCGGTTCGATGGGCATCGATTCCTTCGGTATCGATCTGAGGAATAGGCCGGCGTCCCTGGCTAAGGCGGTCGCCGATGCGTACAGGAGCAAGGACATAAGCAAAAAAGGGAAGATCACGGAGATGTGCGGATCCATCAATTACGGTCATTATCTCAGAGGCGTTAGCTAACTGTAGTGCTCCCCCTGTTTATACGCAGGACCGCCTGAAGCGGAATATGAAGTTCAACAGAAGAGGGGATCTCGGTTTCCCCGAGGCAATAATGGCCGCCATGATCGTGACGCTGTCGCTCACCGCATATATGGGATTATTCGCACTGAACATCGCCGATGATGGCAACATATCTGTAACAAGTATCGACCACAGGACCTTCAGCTGTCTTTCCCTCGCTGACGGGGAGATCGCCGGAGACATAGAATCACGCTTGGTGTCGGAGATGGAGAGACGCGGACTCAACGGCATATCATTCATCTGCGAAGTTCCCGGCGGATTTGGTTACAGCAGCAGGTCCGTCACCGTCGGGAACATGGACGGCAGGATAGATTGCGAAAGATTCCTTTTCACATTGAAGTCGCAGGACGGCAGGATCATACCTGCGGTGATGGAGGTTGCAGTATGCAGCTGAAGAACAGGAAAGGGCTTACCGCAATGGTGGATGCGATGATCTTCATCGTCGTCATCGGGCTGGCCGTCTCCGCTTTCTTCGCGTTCAGCGGCGACGAGTCCGCCCCGAACGACGCATCGGCGATATCGGACAGCATCTTCTCGGCAAAGGTAAGGATCAACGATACGGTAGACACTCAGGAGACGGGACTCGTAAGTCTCCCGGACATGGCCGCGTTCCATATCATGACTGGAGATGGCAGCGTAATGGACTACATTGAGAGCATAATGGAATCCCTTATGCAGAGACCGGACTCATACAGTCTGAGCATCGAATACTCGGACAATACTGTGACGATCGGGCGTGATAAGGGCGATGCTGTCTCCGGCTCGGTCAAAGAGTATACTGTAACGTACGGAGGGTCCATCAGGGTCGACCTGAGGCTTTACTGATCACGCGCCGAACTTCTCTGCGCGGTTGGCAAGGTCCATGCACATTGGGACGATATACTTCCCCCTGATCCTTCCGATGCGCCCGCCGGCGCATCCGGATTCGCTGAACTTCACAGCATCGTCCATGACGTTGCCCGGAGTGAATACGGTTATCGGAACTGGATCCCCGCTGTGATCGCCGAGGGAGCATGGCGTGCTGTGATCGGCCGTGAACACGATGACCAGATCTTCAGGGAAATGGTCCTTGAAATAGCCCGCCATCTCGTCCAGGCGTTTGACCACTTCGCATTTCCGCACAGGATCATAGTCGTGTCCGCAGACATCCGGCGCCTTTATGTTCATGAGGATGAAATCGTACTTCTGAAGGGCATCCAACGCAACCTTCGCTTTACTTATGAAATTCGAAGAGAGTCCTCCTGTGCAGTCTTTAGGAAGGTCTATCACGTCAAGCCCGCAGATCTCACATATACCCTTTATCATCCCGACGCCTGCGACGCATGCCGCGCTGATACCGTACTTCTCTGGAAAAGGCTGTATATCCGGGAACGAGCCGGCGCCTCTCGGCAGGATGATGTTAGCCGGATGGAGCCCTTCAGCGATCCTCCTTTTGTTGACCGGATGGTCCTTAAGTCTCTCGTAGCTCTCTTTGACGAACTTGTTGATCACACCTGCGGTGAATTCCGCTTCGGGTATCCTGCCCTTAGATAAGCTGACGGGTCCGTTCCCGTGTGAATCCGCGTCTGTGATCTCCGGGCTCAGGCCGCTGCCCCTGAGTATCAGTCCTGCTCTGTGTTCGGTGCCTTCTTTTATTATGACCTCAACACCGTCGATGACCATTCCGCTAAGAACTTTGATCAGCTCCGTTGTATCCGGTTTGTCTATCCTTCCCGCACGGCGGTCGGTTATGTTCAGGCCGCTGTCGCAGGTGGAGAAGTTGCATCTGAACGCCACATCCCCATATTTTCCTATGAGTCCGATGCCTGCTGCCTCGAATGGCCCTCTTCCGGTGTAGACCTCCAGAGGATCATAGCCTAGTATGGAAAGGTGGGAGGTGTCGCTTCCCGGCCGTATGCCGATATCGACAGTATCGCACGTTCCTGAAATACCGTTCTTCGTGAACCAGTCCAGGTTGGGGGTGTCTGTCGCCTGCAGGGGAGTAAGTCCGTTCAACTCCTTGCAGCCTCTGTCACCGAGGCCGTCCATCACTACGATCAGTATCTTTTTCTTTACTGCGGACAAGTTCAATCCTCTTTTATCTTCTTGATGAGCCAGGCCATGTTCTCTCCCAGGACATTCATTATCTTGACGCCTTCCGCGTCGTTATCGTAATCTCCCTCTGCTCTTGCCAAAGTGATATTCCAATATGAAGAACCGACAGTGATCATCTCATTGATCGTAAAGAAGTGGTTGATAGTGTCGAAAGAGTGGATCCCTCCGGCGCGCCTTGCCGCCACCACAGCAGCTCCTGCCTTCCTTCTGAGCGCCGTGCCGTTGTTCCTTGTAACATATCCCGCACGGTCGATGAGGGCTTTGGCCTCCGATGTAACATCAGCGAAATATGTCGGAGAGCCTATGATTATACCATCCGCCTCGACCATCTTCCTGACGCATTCGTTGAGGATGTCATCATCCAGTATACAACGCATGTTCTTTGTTTTTCCACAGCTCCCGCAGGCTCTGCATCCGTGCATGTCCTTGCCTCCGACATGCACCAGTTCTGTCTCTATGCCTTCAGAGTTCAGTACCTTGAATACATCTTTAATCATGCGGGCCGTGTTGCCGTTCTCCCGGGGGCTGCAATTGAAAGCTACTACCTTCATCATAATCATCTCTGGGTTCTCTGAACGTGATACGGATAAATAAAATTGGTTGCTGATTTCATTTATGCAGGACATGATCAGCAACAGGCCTGTTATTATATTCGCTGTGCTGGCCTTCCTGTTTCAAGAGAGCAGCAGCCTGCCACCTTATGTATCGGGCCACATCTTGGCCGACATCTCCCTGAGCTTGAATTTCTGGATCTTGCCGCTGGCTGTCAGCGGGTACTCGGTGACGAAGGCGACATGCACTGGTATCTTGTATTTGGCGATCTTACCGCGGCAATGGTCCCGTATGTCGGCGGGGGTCAGGTCGTATCCGTTCTTCAGTATTATGAATGCGCCCGGGACCTCTCCGTATCTCGAGTTCGGGACGCCGACGACCTGCACGTCTTTGACGCCTTCTATATGATGTATGAAATCCTCCAGCTCCTTCGGGTAGATGTTCTCTCCTCCTCGTATTATGAGGTCCTTTATCCTCCCCGTGACCGAGAAGTACCCTTCTCCGTCCTTTACCCCTATATCTCCGGAATGCAGCCATCCGTCCCTGTCTATCGCCTCGGCCGTTTCCTTCGGCATGTTGTAGTATCCTTTCATGACATTGTATCCGCGGCAGCAGAACTCTCCTGGTACGCCTACCTCGCATATCTCCCCTGTATCGGGGTCGATTATCTCCACCTCGACCCCGGGCATAGCCTTTCCGACGGTGGAACATTTCTTTTCTATGCTCGGCTCGTCATATCTTGACTGGGTCATCCCTGGGGATGACTCGGTCAGGCCGTAGACGATCGTGACCTCTCTCATATTCATCCTTCTGACGGCCTCCTCCATCGTCTTGGTGGGGCAGGGGGAACCCGCCATTATTCCGGTCCTCAGGGTGCTGAAGTCGAATTTGTCGAACATCTTGTGCTCCATTATCGTTATGAACATAGTGGGGACGCCGTAGAGTGCGGTGCACCTTTCCTTTTCGACGGATGTCATCACTATCAGAGGATCGTATTCTTCCAGGATCACCATCGCCGCCCCGTGGTTGACGCAGGCCATGACTCCCAGAGATATGCCGAAACAATGGAACAGCGGTACCGGCAGGCAGATCCGGTCGTCCGGCCCGAGATTCTGGTTCAGACCGATCCAGTAGCCGTTGTTCCCTATGTTATGGTGGGTGAGCATTACTCCTTTCGGAAAGCCGGTGGTGCCGGATGTATACTGCATGTTCACCACATCGTGAGAGTCGAGCACATCCTGTCTCCTCCTGTACTCCTCTTCGGTGACCTGGCACGACATAGAGATCACTTCAGGCATCGAAAACATCCCGCGGTGTTTCTCGGACCCGAGGAACATCACCCTCCTGAGGTTGGGATACCTTTCGGATCTGAGCATTCCCCTCGGCTGGGTCTTCAGCTCTGGTACCAGTTCGTAGAGGGCCTTCACATAGTCGGTATCCCTGCTTCCGTCAATGATGAAGATATTCTCTGTCTCCGACTGGCGGATCACATAATCTATCTCCGTCGACCTGTAGTTGGTGTTGATCGTCAAAAGTATCGCGCCTATCTTGGCGGTGGCGAACTGCAGGGCGACCCAGTGCGGCACGTTCGTAGCCCAGAGGGCGACCTTCTCTCCCCTTTGTACCCCCATTGCCATAAGCCCTTTGGCAATGTCATCGACGGTCTCTTTGAACTCCCTCCAGGTCTGCCTGTAATCCCTGTCCACGTATACCACGGCGTCGTTGTCCGGATATTTAGCGGTGGTCTCATCAAGCAGCTGTCCCAGCGTTGCCTCCCTCGTTATCTCGTTTCTAGGCATGGTGCGGCCTCAGAAGGGAACGTATATCATAGCGAATATCTCCGCCTGACGGTCGTCGGCTGCGCTGACCTTGTGCGGTATCAGCGAGTTATAATACATCGAGTCCCCCGGTTCCAGCATATGTTTATCTTTGCCGTATGTCAATTCGATCCTTCCCGAAAGGACCATTATGAATTCTTCACCCTCGTGGGACGACAGCTCTTCCCCGCACTCCGGATCGATCTTTATGCAGAAGGGCTCCATGTGTCTGTCGGTCTTTCCTTTGGCCAAAGGGAAATAGTGATAATGGGACCTTCCGTGGGAGGAGCCCTCTTCCGATCGTTCAGAGGCTTTGGTTATCAGAGGGTCCTTTACAACAAGATCGTCCGTGAAGGTCCCGAGGCGTTTGCCCAAGGCCCTGGACAGCTTTATCAGCATGCCCACGGCAGGATACTTGTTCCCGTCCTCGACATCCTTGATGAAAACTACATCAGTCCCCGATCTTTCCGCAAGTTCTTCCTGCGTGATGTTCAGTCTCTCTCTGTACATTCGGATCCTTGAACCCAACTTGTTAGCTTCGTCCATCTGATCTCCTCTGTTGGTATCGTTGGGTATGGCTCGCTCGATTAATAAGAAATTCGGCACTGGTTAATGTGGTTATCAGTTCTCATTCTGAGATATTGACTGTTCTTTTGCATTCTGGACCATAATAATCTCTTAGTCCGTAGATGGTCCGGTGTTTTGGAACTCAAAAATATTTTTCCAATCCATCGTCTCCAGTTTGGAAATCTGGGTTGCACGCGCCTCGATAACTGCAGGGAGGGTGTCAGGATCGGATAGGACATACAGTGTTTCTACAATCTCATTCCATTCTTCTTCGCTGAGAAGGATCACATTGCCTTTTTTTGATGTGATCATGATCCTCTCCCCTTCGAGGACAGAATCCACAACTTTGAATAAATCATTGCGTGCTTGTTTAACAGTAATCGTGTCCATGGCAGAACACAAGAATGCATCTGTATATGAGTATTTTTCAGCTCCGGCCTGGCACAGTTCTCAGTTCCGCAGGTTATCGGATATCCACTTTTTTGCTGCCTCGAACACCTTCATGTTGGGTTCCACAAGCGACGGCCTGGTAGACATGCTTTCGGCAAGCGCGTCCTTTATGTTCTTCTCCCCGAACGGCAGAAGGCCGAGTCCTGACATGGCACCCAGGAATGCAGTGTTGCTCGCCTTGGGGACTCCGTTCTCATTCGCTATTGAAGAGGCGGGGAAAGGTATGGCCCTGACACCTGCCGGGAATGCGATGTCCGCTTTTATCGAAGCTTCGTAAATGATCGTTCCTCCCTCTGCGACAGAGGACGCGAACCTTTCCAGAGACGGCTGGTTCATGGCGACCAGAACGTCCGGGTCGTCTATCGTCGGCGACCCTATCTCTCTGCCCCCGACCCTGACCGAACACGATGCTGACCCTCCCCTCTGTTCGGGGCCGTCACTTGGCATCCAGGAGACGTATTTCCCGTCGGAGGCCGCCGCTTCGGCGACGACTCATCCCAGACTGAGTATCCCCTGCCCGCCGAACCCGGAGACTTTGAACTTCCTCTCTTTGA
>JAIRUV010000129.1 GCA_031254265.1 Candidatus Methanoplasma sp. | reverse complement strand
AATGTCGTTCCAAGAGGGCAGAGCAGACGGGGACATCGTGGACAAAAGTGCCTCGTCCTTCGAGATCTATTATGACGAGGACACTAAGAAAGCACTCGAAGGCTGTGTAGTGGAGTTTGTCGACGACCCCAACTTCGGGACCGGCCTGACGATACGCGACCCCAGTTTCAGCGGTTGCTCGTCCTGCGGCGGCGGTTGCCGCTGAGCGTCACTTTCGGTTTCTAATTTGTTCCAAAACAGGCGCGGACGGACCGGTGCGGTATCCGGAAAGAGCAGGCGTGGCCATGCATCTGGATACCTTTAGTGCGGCCGGTCTTCCCCTGCCTATTGTATCTGTTGCGGCACAGCAGAGCGGCTGTTCTCAGCGGGCCGGTTTCGGCCACCTCCTCCAAACATCTTTTTATTATGATAATCTGAATAAGGTTCAGCATGGGCTATATCTCTCACCCGAAGATAATCCCCGATACCGTGGAGGAAAGGAAGTATCAGATGACCCTGGCGAGGGACTGCCTGAACGTGAACACCCTTGTTGTCCTTCCCACCGGCCTCGGAAAGACCATCATTGCGCTCTACATAACAGCGGTAATGCTCCAGAACGGGAAGAAGGTCCTTCTGATGGCTCCCACCAAACCTCTCGTGGAACAGCACGCGTCAGTATTCTCTGGTCTTCTTGCAGACGCGAGTATCGGCGTCATGAACGGCCTCATGAAACCTGAGACAAGGAAGGGCATAGTGGAGAAGAACGACGTGATCGTCTCTACCCCCCAGTCTGTGGCCAATGACCTTGAGAACGGGATATACGGCATGGGCGATTTCGGCCTGGTGATATACGACGAGGCGCACAGGGGCACCGGCAACTATGCGTACGTTACCGTTGCCGGACGCTGTACCAAGGAGAATAGGTCCGTAGGGCTCACAGCCTCTCCCGGCGGAGATGTGAACAAAGTGGAGGAGGTCTGCAGGAACCTGAGATTCTCACGCATCGACGTCAGGACCGAGGACGACCCGGATGTTGCTCCCTACATACATGATACGTACATCAAAAAGATAGAGGTCAACATGCCCAGAGAGCTTTTGGATATAGTGGACATACTGAAGAAGCTCCTCGACCACTATTTCATCGAGCTTACCAACCTCAGACTTACCAAGGGGAACTGGCCGCCGTCCATGACGCACATGCTGACGATCGGAGAATCGGTCCAGAAAAGGCTGAGAAGGGGCGAGAGATCGATGACCCTGTACCGCGGCCTGACCGTCCAGTCCATATGCATAAAGATACTCCATGCCGTCAATCTCGCGGAGACCCAGGGGATGAGCTCCCTCAGGCTTTACATGACAAAACTGTCCGAAGAGGCAATGGCCGAAAAGGGGAACAAGGGCGGCAAGGAACTTGTCGCCAGGAAAGAGTACATCGAGGCATGGAACATGGTCTCCGGCAGCAAGATAGAGCATCCCAAGGTCTCAAAGCTCATGAGCCTGGTCAGCCAGATACTGAATTCCGACCCGTCGTCAAAGGTCATGGTGTTCACACAGTACCGCGACACCTGCGATGTATTGGTGGAGAAGCTCTCTATGATAGAGGGGGCCAACGTAGGGAAGCTCATCGGTCAGTCGAAGGGCGGCCTCAGGCAGAAAGAGCAGATCGGGATACTGGAAGAATTCAGGAACGGCATCAGGAATGTGATCGTGGCGACCTCGGTCGGAGAAGAGGGGCTGGACATCGCCAGCACGAATGCGGTGATATTCTATGAGCCGGTGCCGTCCGAGATCAGGACCATACAGAGGAGAGGGCGCACCGGAAGGAAGAACGACGGAGAGGTCTTTGTTCTTGTCGCGAAAGGGCCCATGGACGAGGTGTTCGAGAACTCCAGTAAGAAGAAGGAGGACCAGATGCGCTCAAGGCTGGAAAGGCTTAACCGCGACCTTTCCCTGACTTTCGATGAAGGTCAGTTGAAACTGGGAGATTTCTAATAGGCTTATGTCATAGGGTCAGGTCATGCTGTTTGCCGATGTCGCGAATGTCTTCAACAGGCTGGAAGGGACGAGCAGCCGTCTTGAGATGGCAACGATCCTCTCGGCGTCCTTCAGGGATCTGGAACCCGTTGCATTGCGTACAGTAGTATATCTCTCTCAGGGAAAACTGCACCCGGACTTCTACCCTAATGAACTCGGAATGGCCGACAGGAGCGTCCTGAAGTCGATATCCTCGATATCCGGATATCCGGATGATGCCGTCAACAGCATCTGGGTCGAGACCGGGGATGCGGGAGAAGTGGCGGAAAGACTGATGAAGAAAAGGAAGCAGATGACGTTCCTTGATGAGCCGCTTACTTTGGAAAGGGTGATAGCGAACCTCGAGAAGATAGAGGGCGAGAGCGGCAAGGACTCTCAAAGCAGCAAACAGAAGTATTTCTCTCAGCTGCTGAAGGATTCCACGCCCGTTGAGGCCAGATATCTATGCAGGATCGTGACCGGGAGAATGAGGGTGGGTGCCGGATCCATGACGATCCTTGACGCATTGGCTGAGGCTTTCGGCACGAAGGAGGACCGTCCAGACATAGAGAGGGCGTTCAACATAACATGCGACCTCGGCCTTGTCGCCGAGACACTGGCAAGAGGCGGCGTTGAGGCCGCCAGAAGGATCATGGTCTCTGTCGGCAGCCCGATTAAGGTCATGCTGGCCGAGCGGCTGCCTTCCATCCCGCTCATACTTGACCGTATGGGTGGGAGGACCGCCATGGAGTTCAAATACGACGGGATAAGGGTGCAGGCCCACATCGACGGAGATTCAGTAAAACTCTACTCAAGACAGCTGGAGGACCTCACTTCGAACTTCCCGGACATAGCTGCCGCACTGAGGAAGCAGTGCAAGGCTGAGAAAGCGATAATAGAGGGGGAGTGCGTGGCCGTGGATCCCGCCACCGGCGGCATGCTTCCTTTCCAGACCGTCACGCATCGCAGGAAGAAGCACGGCATGGATAAGGCCGTAGAGGATTATCCGGTCAGGATATTCATGTTCGATATCCTGTTCGTCGACGGCACCGATATGACCGTCTGCCCCTTCGGGGCCAGAAGGTCGAGGCTGGAGGAGACCTTCGACCTGTCAGAGACCATTCAGTTTACCACGATGGAGGCCGTCAGCACTTCGGAAGAGGGGGAGAAGTTCTTCAATAAAGCACTCAGTATGAAATGCGAGGGCATAATGGCAAAGTCCCTGTCCCCCGAATCGGTCTACAGGGCGGGCTCAAGGGGATTCCTCTGGATAAAATACAAGAAGGACTACGAGGAGGCCCTCACGGATTCCTTCGACCTTGTGGTGGTGGGAGCTTTCCACGGCAGAGGGAAGAGGGCTGGAAAGTACGGCGCACTCCTCATGGCGGTGTTCGACGACGAAACAGGGAAATACTGCACAGTGTGCAAATTGGGCACAGGTTTCGATGACGCTTTCCTTGCCGGTATGCCTGATATGCTGGACGGATACCTCAGCGACGGAAGACCGCATATGGTGGAGGCTCAGATGGAGCCGGATGTATGGTTCCTTCCGACGGTGGTGCTTGAGGTCGTGGCCGCGGAGATCAGCCTGAGCCCCACCCATACCGCGGCGTGGGGCGCGGTCAAGAACGGTGCCGGCCTCGGCCTGAGATTCCCTAGGTTCACGGGCAGGGTAAGGGGCGACAAGGGCCCGGAAGGATGCACCACGGTGAACGAGGTCTTGGATATGTACGAACTGCAGAAGAGAGATGAACAGTAACACTCTTTCTAGAAAGATTTATAAGAAGTACTCCATTTTCAGCCTATGGATGCCTACATAGTTGAAAAAACAGATAAAGCCATAACGTTAGGCTTTAAAAACGCCAATATGACGCTGATCGAGCCTATCATCAAAGCGCTCAATGACGATAAGAGCGTTTCTGCAGTAAGATATATAGACGAGCACCCGGAATTGTCAGATATTCTGCTGCATGTCGAAGTGAACAAAGGAAAACCTGAGGATGCCGTGAAGAAGGCATCGAAAGCCGTATCCGCATACTTTACCACTTTAAAGAAATGAACAGCGATTACAGAAGCTGCCGCACCGCGGAGGCGGATGTGGGCATGTCCTTCTATCTCAGCAGCGCAGCCGGCACCGGAGGGCGGCTGAAAAAGGAGCCGGAGGATTTCATTGTTAAAGAGATATCCGACAGACCCGAGCCTGCGGCCGGCG
>JAIRUV010000085.1 GCA_031254265.1 Candidatus Methanoplasma sp. | reverse complement strand
GGAAGCCCCTATTGTCCGCATACCTCTGCTGGACCAGGCTGGAGACTCCGGGGAGGTATCCCTCGCAGAACCCGCGGTTGAAAACTGTCTTCAGAAGGTCCGCCGTATCTGCTATCTCTTCCGGCGGACATCCTCTGTTCGTCATGGAATATACTTTTGTTGCAAGATACGCATAGGCATGGCTTCTCATCCTGCCTTCTATCTTCGCCGCAGTGACCCCGATTGACTTAAGACGCTCCAGCCAGTCGATGCCGTACAGATCGGCATTGCTCAGGAAGAATCCTTCCTTCCCATCGAATGAATATGATTTCCGGCAGGGCTGGGCGCACTGCCCCCTGTTGCCGCTCCTTCCTCCAGCTATGCTTGAGAAGAGGCATCCGCCGGATATGCAGTAACACATCGCGCCTTGGACAAAGACCTCTGTTTCTATTTTGGAGCCGCTTACGACAGATGACAGCTCATCGAATGTGAGCTCCCTTGCCAGCACCGCCCTGTCCAACCCGTTCTCGTGACACCATTCCAGGCCGGCGGCTGAATGGATCCCCATCTGTGTGGAAGCATGTTTCTGGACGTCGAACCTTCTGACCCTCTTCAGCAGCCCCAGGTCCTGTATCAGCATCCCATCGGCACCGATATCGTCTAGGAATCTGACGTACGAGACGGCCTCGCTCATCTCATGGTCTTTGATCAGAGTGTTCACTGTAACGTATACTTTAACCCTATTGTCGTGCGCATAGTTCACGGCGCCTTCTATCTCACCGTCAGAGAAATTCTTGGAGAATGCTCTCGCACCGAATGCTTTTCCTCCTAGGTATACGGCATCGCAGCCTCCTTTGATCGAAGCGATCAGACCTTCCGGCGAGCCCGCGGGTGAAAGGATCTCCATGAGCCCGCTTATTTCTTCAACGTTTAATAACTTCTCATATAGTTTGGCAGGTATCGCGTCTACGTTGCTAACTGTAAGGTCCTTTTTTAATACACTTTGCAAAAAATCATTGGACCATGAAGATAGGAACGTTGTGTCCGACAATAAAAAAGAACAGCAATGAAACAGCAGACGCAGAACTCGAGGAGGATGTCCTCTCGATAAACTGCAGGAAATGCAGCAAGGTGCCGGACTTCAGGTCGCCTGAGTGTATGAAATGCATCATGCACCACATATCGCAACAGGGAAATGCAGGAAGGATAAGGCTGAGGACAAGCAAGGACCTAGAGTTATTCGGTCCGGCCGCAGAGACACTATGCGAAATGGCCGCCCTTTACAGACCTGCAGCATACGGCGGCAGCCAAGGCGGAAGCAGGGCATGCTCCGACTGCAGCAGCTCATGTTCGAAGGTGATGGAGATCGTCTGGTCCGGGTTCCCGGATCCGAACTTCGATTCTGCAAGAGGCAGGCTGGCATCCTTCCGCCCAACGGAAAGCGGATGCAATACATGCCTGCAGAGAACTTACAGAGCGCTCGACCAGGCTGAATTGGGAATGAACAACCTGAGGAAGAAGATCTCGATCGAGACAGCAAGGACAGGTGGTGTCTGATGCCGAGGATACTGTCCGGCATATCGGGAAGGCTCAGCAGGAGGAACATCGAAGAAGTGAGCTACAACGACCGGCTCATAGTGACAGACTACAGCGATTCCGAGAACGAGTTTTACAGAAAGGGTTCTACGGATACCAGACGGCCGGTGTGCGAAGATCAAGATGTTCTTTCAGAAAACAGCGCCGATAGTTGCAACTACGAAGCGCAACAGACATACGGGGACCGGAGACAGGAAAGGGTCAGAAGAGAGAACCTCCCTAATCAGCGGTCCGTACTGGAAGGGCTTGTATTGCTTTCCGAGAACAACGTCCGGACCAAACCGGCATATGCCGACTGCTGGCTCATAGGAAAGAGAAGCGATCTTGAGAACACGTGCGGATACGACTCGCCGGGAGGCAGCGTCACGGTCGGAATTGCTTCTGACGGCGAGACGGAATACAACCTCACTCCCGCGGAGTACTCCTATCCCGATTCGGTGAATGCAGTGATAGAGAAGGTCATAAGCGGCATAAGGGAAAGATACACAGTGAAAGGCGGCAGGATGGACAGGCAGAGCGTCATCGGGTTTGCTAGAGGCATGCTCATCGATCATTCGGATACCATCGAGGCCGTCTACGGAAGAGATGCAGACACGGTCGAGAGGATCATCGGCGAGATGTGCGAAATCATCT
Source organism: Candidatus Methanoplasma sp. (assembly GCA_031254265.1). Taxonomy (GTDB): domain Archaea; phylum Thermoplasmatota; class Thermoplasmata; order Methanomassiliicoccales; family Methanomethylophilaceae; genus Methanoplasma. The sequence goes on along the minus strand of JAIRUV010000085.1, from coordinate 3,621 downwards.
ACAGATACACAGTGGGAATGGGGATATTCGAGGTCCTTCTTTCGGATCCCAAACTCGAGGACATATACATCGATGCGCCGTGCGACAGGAACCGCATCCATGTGACTATGAACGGCACCGAAGGCGGCAATTCCCACATCAAATGCAGGACGAACCTCGTCGTCGATAAGAAAGAGGTGTTGAACCTCATCAACATACTGAAAAGAGACAGCGGACTGCAGTTCTGCGAGTCAAACCCTATACTGGAAACAGATATCAAAGCACACGATGCAAGGGCGACCGTCGTCGGATATCCCATGAGTCCTAATGGGGACGCCGTTGCTATAAGGAAGCACTCTGTGAAGCCATGGACACTGACAAGACTGATAGCCAACGGCACTATGGATCCTAGGATCGCAGGCCTGTTATCCTTCTTAGTGGACAACAGGGCGACATTCCTCATATGCGGTGCGAGAGGTGCCGGAAAAAGCTCGCTCCTATCGTCCCTCATGTTCGAGTTCCCCCTTTCGCAAAGGATACTGACCATCGAGGACACGATGGAACTGCCGAGCGCTATAATGAGGAAGATGGGGTACAAGGTACAATCGATGCTTATCGACGACAGGATGGGAGGGGACAACCTGTCAAGGGCGGATGAGGCGCTTAGGGTATCCCTCAGGATGGGCGAGTCGGCCATAGTCTTGGGAGAGGTCAGAGGGGAGGAGGCCAGGACGATGTATCAGAGCATGAGGACAGGCCGTGCGGGAAGTTCCATAATGGGTACGATACACGGAGACTCGGCGAGATCCGTCTATGAAAGAGTGGTCCATGATATGAACATCGCTCCAGAGGCGTTCATGGCGACGGACATACTCGTTACGCTGGGGACAGTAAGGGACAGGAGGACCGGGAACCAGATCAGGAAAGTTAACGAGGTCGTGTCCACAACAGACCTGAAGGGAGAGTTCATCGATATCTCTGACAGCACTGCGCTGTTCTCTTCGCCTGTCATGAAGCGTATCCTCTCAACTTCTCAGATGAACCGGGCGGATATTGTGAAGGAGATAAGGGCGAGAGCGGTCATAAGATCGTTCCTTGCAGAAATGGGAAAGAATCACGGCGATGAGTATCTGGGCCCTGTTTGGATCGGCATTGCCAACGAACACGTTTCAAAGTCACAGGGGAAGACTGCGGAAGATGTCCTGATATCCTTCAAATCAAAATTCTCTGACCTCACGGGGATAGGTGTTTGAGATGGAGATAAAGACAAGCGGTCCCAAAACAAAGACTTCTAAGACAAAGATCAGGAACCCGAACGCCATCATGAACGAGGGTCCAACCATCGTAGGAATGATGTCCGCCATAATCGAAAGAGGAGGATCCATCGATTCTGCGGTAAGGGATGTTGCAAAGAACGGACCCAAAAGGTCAGCCTCTCTATTCAGATCGATAGCCGTCAGGGCAGACACAAGGCAGATCCCCGATATATCCCACGGACTTTCTGAAATGCTCACCTCCCTTCCGGCCGAGGCAACTGCATACCGGCGTTCCGTCCACATGGTGATGGTGGCGGCCGCATCTCCCGATCAGTCGGAAAGAAAGAGGATGCTAAGCGATGCATCAGATATCTCTCTGACAGGACTCAAGGAGATAGGAGAGAATTACAGCACATCCCTCAACGTCCCATGCATGATGATATTCGGTCTGGGAATAATGGTGCCGATGGTGCTTATGTCGATACTGCCGATGCTGAGCCTTGGAGGTGTGTTCGGGAACTCTTCATCCAGTATCGGGCCGATCGTATTGGTGACAGTGGTCGTGATACCTGCGATAATAATGTCGCTCATATTCTCCGTTAAAGAAAAGAACCCGTTCATGAGACCGGTCTCGAACATGGATCCCAAGTATATCCTGCCGGCCCTGTCGGCGGCCCCGGCGGCTCTGGCCGTCTTCGTGCTGACGAACGATCTCCAGATGTCGCTGATGATAGCCGCCGTTGTATCGGGGATAGCGATGCTTGCGTATGTGTTCCCGTATGTCAGGTCAGAGAGCGTAAGGGAGAAGCAGGAGATGCTGCTGCAGGACGCGGTCTTTGAACTTGGCAACCGTCTGATCGCAGGCGAGAACTTCGAGACCGCGATAGTCAAAGCAGTCGGTATGAGGGCGGAATGTTCTGCCATCGCAGAAAGCATATCTCGGGAGATGGCGGTATGCAGAGGGGACGCATGCGCAGCGATTAAGGCATCAGTGGGAAAGGTATCCGTGCGTATCTCTGATGTGTTCTGCGACGTCTACAGATGCTCTCTGAAGGATGTCAGGGACGCAGGAAGACTCGCGGTATCGATCGGAAGGCAGATACAGGATCAGGACACCGTCAGAAAAGGTATAAAGAACAAACTGAAGAGCATGACTGACATGATGACAGGAACAGCGGCGGTATTCGCGCCGCTGGTGCTGGGAATGAGCGTGACCATGCTTGAGCCGGTTTCGAGGGTGATGGAGGGCGCAGATCTCGGAGGAACATCCCAGATCCTGTCAGTGTATCTGATAGAGCTGTGCATTCTGATAGCGGTGCTCACATCGTTCTTGAACGGTAAGACCGACATCATGTACATGACATACCGCATGGGGATCATTCTCCCTGTCTCGATGGCTGTATTCACCATGTGCTCTGCAATAGGATTGTGAGCACAATGAACGAGAAAACTGACAACAACGGGATGCCGGCGGACGGCTCTCAAATATTTTTTCAACAAATTATAATCCTATGAAATACTTAATCAAAAAGAGTAAATACTAATCAATATCATTAGAATTATATGGTAATGTACGCTAAAGCAAAATTCGGTGAACCGATGGAGATCGAAGAATACATACAAGTGAGATACGGAATGGCACTGTGGATGCTGCAGGAGAATGCCGGGCTCAGCTACAATGAGGCCCGAGCATACCTTGCCTACGAACGCGGAGAATCCACAGAGGATGTGGCGAAAGCGTTAAGAATAACAAAACAGGCTGTGTACAACCTGTCGAGCTCGGCAAGAGCCAAGATAGAGGAGGCAGGCGAGCTTGACGAGGTATTCAAAGGATATTTCCCTCTTGTAATAAATGTGAACCCTAAGAAGAGAAATTCAGGCGGACTGTTCTGACAGCTTGGACTGCGAGACGATATAACACAGATATATACGGCAAAGACAATGATTCGGCATGGACCAGTACACACCAGGCAGAGCCGCATTGCTGTTCTTTGCTTCTTTTTTGATCCTTATGGTCATTCTGCCTTTGCTGTACTCAAATGGGTCATTCACGGGGCTGGACGGTAGGCCCGGAGTAATAGAGAATCTGGACAGGACCGCATTCGCCGACCCGCTCACAAGAGCCGTGTATGCATTAGGCGACCTGTTCTGCCATCAGGAAGAGGGGAGGTCATTCATCGTGAACGGGTCGCAGACGGCCTTCTGCCAGAGGGACATGTCGATCCTGGTCGGAGTAGTTGCCGGACTGATAGTCACAGACAGAGTAGTCGGCCGCGTACGGACAGGGAGCAAACTGTGTCTGACGTTCGGTATCCTGATGGTGGCCTCCACCATCGCAGAATGGGCCGTTGAATACCTTTCCGGTGCGGATATCCTTGCGGCGAGG
>JAIRUV010000035.1 GCA_031254265.1 Candidatus Methanoplasma sp. | reverse complement strand
CCACCACAGACATAGGAATACTGAGGAAGGGATATCCGAGGCTTGAGAAAGAGGGCGCAATGATAGGGAACCGCAGGACAAGGGTCATGGCGGCAGAGATATCCACGACCGGAATCGGAGGGGATTCCAGGATAGCCGTCAACGGCAACAGGTTCATATTGGAATCCTTAAGGGTGATCCCCCTCTGCATGGCGGCCAAACAATGGCCTCAGCTGCTCCTCCGTCTGAAGAGTGTTGCGGAAGCGGCATCGGGATTCTCGCCCGAGAGCATGGATGTCAGGAACATCATTCAAGATACGGAATTCTTCATCAAGATAAAGGACCTGAAAAACAGTTCCATCAGCAGAGAGGACAAAGAGCTGCTGGACCTCATATCCGATGAACCATTCTCCCTGAAAGAAGCCAGCACCGAATTGGGCATCCATCCCTTCACGTTCAACATCTCCCGGATGGAAGAGTTGGGGATAGTGCAGAGGATCGGGCTGACGCCGACGGACATCCTGCACGCGGAAGGAAGTTACACAGAGTATGACAGGTCCGCATCGGAATACGCAATAACTCATCATGCAAAGAAGATGAACATGAGCCTGGACGAATTCGTGGCATTTGCCAAAGAAAAGGTCACAGATAAACTGGCAGAGTCGCTTCTCAGAAAACTTTTCTTCGAGGAAACGAACACGATCGAGATCGGTGCCGTGGGAGCAGACCTTATGGGGAAGGCGATCTCGGGACAGGACGGTTTCGACTTCGGCTGCCGGATAATACTCAACAAACCGCTTATCGGGATAGGTGCGCCAGTATCGGCCTGGCTCCCGCAGGTCGCGGAGAAGTTCGGTACCGGTCTGTTGCTGCCGGAACACTCAGAGGTGGGCAACGCGGTAGGCGCCGTTACCGGAAGCGTCATCGAGAGTATGGACATCCTTTTGAAACCGGCGGCCGGAGAGAATTCGATGGAGGATCCGTCATGCATAATGTTCGCACCCTACGGCCGCTTCGAGTTCGAGAAGCTCAGCGAAGCAGAGGTGTTCGCAATGGAAGAGAGCGGCAGGCTCGTCAAGGAAAGGGCGCAGAAGGCCGGTGCCGAACATATAGAGGTACGTTCCGAGAAGTTCGAGAAGAAGGTCGGGATGAAGAAGGGATACGACGGCCACATCCTGATAGAGAAGAAGATAACCATAACGGCTGTGGGAAAGCCGAGATTCAAAGCGGAGGGATACACTTGAGGATAGGTCTTGTAGCCTGCGATATATTCGAGCCGGAGTTCGAGCATCTGATAAAAGACGACCCGGATTTCGTTCACAAGGAATACGTGGAGTTCGCGTTGCATGCGTACCCGGATGATATGCGAGCGAAACTGATGGAGAAAGTGAATGCGCTGGAAGGCAGTGTCGACGCTGTTCTGCTGGGATATGCGGTCTGCCAATCGCTCGGCGGCATCACAGAGGCCGTCAATGTCCCGACGGTCATGTTCGAAGGGGACGACTGCATATGCGTGCTCCTCGGTGCAAAGGAATACACAAATGAAAAGAAGATTTGCACAGGCACATGGTTCTCTTCGCCCGGGTGGGCGCGGGAAGGGATAGGAGGCATCATCAAAGAGCTTCATCTCGACAGTTTCGAGGGAGTGGATCCCATGGTGTTCATGGACATGATGTTCGAGTCCTATGAAAGATGCCTTTACATTGATACAGGAGTGAAGGATGAGAAGGGGGAATATATCGCAAGGTCCAAGGATTTTGCGGAAAAGCTCAGGCTGAGGCATGATGAGAGAGGAGGCAGCCTCACAGCATTCGCGAGCGCGATAAAGAAGGGAAACGACCGTGCCCGAAGCTCATCGTAATAGGGGGAACGACATGAGACACTACACAAAACATCCGGCCGTCGCCGGATCCGAAATACGCGGGGAATACAGCGGATATTACGCTGCCTCACCCGATATTGACACATACAGACCATTGACCATGCTGGATGCGACTGTCTATGCAGATAGTTGGAACATACATCCAAGTATAAATAGAAGTATCGCATTCTACAGTTGGAACATATATCCAAATGAGGCACGTGATATGCTGGCAACAATTCAGGAGTGTGAAAAATGCACATAATGGAGGGGTTCCTGCCGTTGGAGTGGGCGGTGTTTTGGACAGTGATATTCATCCCGTTCCTGATATATGGGATAGTAAGGATGAAGAAATTCTTTGAAGAACATCCCGAACAAAAACTCTCGGTTGCGCTGTCCGGCGCGTTCATCGTCATTCTGTCGTCGCTGAAGATACCGTCAGTCACGGGATCATCATCCCATCCGACCGGTACAGGCATGTCTGTATTGCTCTCAGGACCGTGGATCACTGTTGTAATATGTACGATCGTTCTGCTGTTCCAGGGAATGTTCATGGCCCACGGAGGGTTCACGACCCTCGGTGCCAACGTGTTCTCGATGGGAATTGCCGGACCGTTCGCCGCATACTTTGTGTTCAGGATAATGAAGCAGAGAAGCATCAACAGCACCGTGACGGTTTTCACAGTGGTCGTTGTTGCCAACATCGTCACTTATGTGGTCACCGCGTTGCAGCTTTCCCTCGTTGCGGGGATCTCGAACTTCGCCACATTCCTCGGCATATTCGCCGTGACGCAGATACCCATTGCGATAGTAG
>JAIRUV010000033.1 GCA_031254265.1 Candidatus Methanoplasma sp. | reverse complement strand
GGTGTTGTCCCTGAGGTCGAACCTTAGGACTCCGATCACCTCTCCGTGTGCGATGATCTCATCCGATCTGTCCTCTCCCGAGACCTTGTTGAAGAACATCATCCTGCCGGATATCGGCTCATCCGTACCGAAAGAATCCTTGAACAGTTTCTTGACGATCCCTATACTGTCGCCCATGCAGGGTCTGATGTCTCCCGGGCTGTTTATCTCGAAGATCCTTCCAGCAGAGCCGCAGTATGAACATCCTTTTCCCAGTATAAGCGTCCCGCATCCATCGCACCATCTTTTCTCTGCTTTTCCGTGTGCGATGTTCTGAGCCATTTTCCCCGTATTCTCAATTCCATGCATATTTATAAACAATGACATGAATCTGGTTGGTTGTGCGAGATCCTGTTGACAGAATGAGGAGGGTTGACCCTCAATATCTTTCATCCCATAAAAATATCAGATTCAGCAAGACAGAGGTGCTTCATATCGTTGTTGCGATCGCCGTCCTGGCTGCGGCATTTTCGCTGATAATGAGAGACAACAAACTAGTCTCCGACCCGACGACCAACATCATGCTCATAGTAGGGATATCTTTCCTGCTGGTCATCTGCAGTTTCCTTTTCCACGAGCTCGGACATAAGTTCGTTGCACAGAGATACAAAGCGTGGTCAGAGTTCAGGGTGTATCCCATGGGCCTTATTATCGCATTGGTGTTCTCGGTCATGGGATTCCTTTTCGCTGCGCCGGGGGCAGTTTACATAAGAGGCAACATCGACAAGGAGATGAACGGAAAGATCAGTCTGGCGGGGCCGGCGGTGAACTTCGTCATAGCTGCCGTTGCTATAGTCGTCACCCTTGCGCTTGCACCCCAGACGATAATGTGGTTCGTGTTCTACATGCTGGCTTACCTCAACGCAGTCCTGGGTCTGTTCAATATGATCCCCGTACTTCCCTTCGACGGGTCCAAGATAGTGGCATGGAGCATTCCAGTCTATATTGTTGTAGCGATCATAGGCGCGGTCGAACTCATCACAGTATGGTTCTACCTTTGAAAAAATTGAAAATAAAGGGGTTTTTCCAAAAGGGTTTACATGTACTCTTCACAGGGGTACCTGAGGTTGGTCAATATCGAACCTTCCCACTGTTCCAGCTTTCCCGGGTTCAGGATATTGTTGGGGTCCATTGCCTTCTTTATCGCGATTATGGATGAAAGCTCGGATTCCCTTTCCCTCATATATTTGGGCGCTTTTGCGATCCCGACACCGTGCTCACCGGTGACCGTCCCTCCGAGGTCGATGCACACGTCGAATATCTCATCGGTCGCTTTCGCCCCACGTTCCCACATATCCGCATTCTCCGGCTGTACGAGCATCTTCGTATGCAGATTGCCGTCGCCTGCGTGACCGTATGTCGCAATTGTGACGTCATACTTCTCGGCTATCTCCTGGAACCTCTTGACCGCCTCCGGCACCTTTGAGATGGGGACTCCCATGTCATCGGCCAGGGACACTGATACGAATCCCGGCATGAGCGCCGACAGGGCTGCCAGGATTGATTTCCTCGCATCGGTCCACGCATCTATCTGCTTTGGATCGTAAGAGGACGTGACCGATATTGCGCCGGCCTCTCTGGCGACCTCCTCCAATATCTTAAGGTCCCTTGCCACGATCTCGTCTGTCTCTCCGTCAGCCTCGAATATGCAGAGCGCTTCGCAGTCAGGCAACGGGTTGCCTCTTGCTTTGTTCACTGCCCTTATGCTTATACTGTCCATCAGTTCGCAGGAGGCGGGTATCATCGGTTTTGCTATCAGCGCGGCGATGCATGTCCCCGCATCATGTACATTGTTGAATGCGCACAGGCAATATGCGGACTTCTTCGGCTTGGTGGTCAGTTTGAGAGTTACTTCGGTGATTATACCGAGAGTTCCCTCGGACCCGCACATAAGACGCGCCAGCTGGTATCCTGACGAGTCTTTGACCGTCCTTGTGCCCGCACGTACGATCTCTCCATCCGCTTTTACAAAGGTCAGACCGAGGACGTAATCTCTGGTCGCTCCGTATTTCACCGCTCTCATGCCCGAGGCGTTGAGAGCCACCATGCCTCCTATCTGGCACGCTTCCGCGGAGCCGGGTGCAGGAGGGAAGAAGAATCCATGTTTTGCAAGCACTTCGTTAAGATCGTTGTAATTGATCCCGGGCTCGACATCCACCCAAAGGTCGGCCACGCTTACCTCTTTGACCTTGTTCATCCTCTGCATGGCCATTACTATGCCCCCTTTGATCGGCACTGCGGACCCGCACAGTCCGGTCCCGGCGCCTCTTGCCACTACGGGGATCTTCTCTCTGTTCGCAATCTTCATTATCTCCGATACCTGCTCTGTGGTCCTCGGCTGGATCACGATATCAGGAGTGTAGTGGAAGATCGATGCGTCGAAACCGTAGGTGTAAAGGTCTGCCTGCTTCGTGGAATATCCTTCCTTTCCTACGATCTTCTCGATACTATCTATTATTCTCTGTTCCATTTGGATACCGAGCACCCACATTCCTTTAATGGATTATAAAACATTCATATGAACCAGAACACGGGCACATGCGCACGCGTACCGTAGGCCTCTGACTGCAGGTAAAGGACTGTTTGAGATCCGCTCCGCACTGAATAGCCTTTTAAATATTGAATGATTCGCGGGGATATGAAAACAAAGATCGTCCTTCTGGGCCCTCCCGGATCCGGTAAAGGAACTCAAGGCGAGAAGCTAAGCCAGGAGATGGGATTTGTGAGACTGTCCACTGGAGACATGCTGAGAGAGGCGGTAAGGGAAGGGACACCTCTCGGAC
>JAIRUV010000027.1 GCA_031254265.1 Candidatus Methanoplasma sp. | reverse complement strand
GGTCCCTGCGCGCTGTCATGAGAGGATAAGGACAGGGGACGATACCGCCGATTTTTTTTGCGGATACTGCCGCCTCCGAAAATTGCTTGGAATGTCCGAATGTCCATGCCCGAAAAGTCATAATGCCGGATACTGCCGCCTAAGGAAACTGAGATGCTCCTGACATGACGATGAGCCGAGAGAGGGGAGGTCGTCAGCGTAAGCAATAAACCCCAATACGCAGAATATGTTAGCAATCGTACTTTTCAACTAAGGAAATCAAGAGTTAGAGTTTTAAGGTTAGGATCTCAATTTGGTTCGACCTAAGCACATCCGATCTTGCTTTGCACTATGTCAGCGTACATAAAACTGTCGGGGGAGAATGTTCATGTTCATGTGTCCCTATCACAAGGAACCTGCATCTGAGCGTTTGTCCGCCGATGCTGTCAAATGTCAAAAACCAGCATGTTGGCACATGGTACTTACTCGAAAGCCTTAATATAGGTGCGTGCATTTTTCTTTCCCTATTATGAAGGCCCTAGAGAATCCGATTTCAAAACTGAAAAGCAGCATCAAGATAGGGAAGATGCCGCGAATTCAGCAGGAACTTACCGCCTGCCTGCAGTGCGGCTACTGCATAAGTGTTTGCGAGGCCCACGAACAGACGCCCTGGGAGTCAGTGACCCCGAGGGGAAAGATCTATTATCTGAACCAGCTCAGCAGCGCGGGAGGGGTCGATAAGCTCCTCGGCAGGGAGGTCTCTCTGAACCCGTATTTCGTTGATGCTATGTACAAATGCACGGGATGCGGGAGCTGTGAGGTGGTATGCCATGCGCAGATACCGCTGGTGGAGTTCTGGGAGACCATCAGGAAATGGCTGGTGGACGAGGGTGTCGGTCCCATGTCCGCCCATAAGGGCATGGCGAAAAAGGTGGGGGAAGTGCACAACCCGTACGGGGAGCCCCCCGCAAAGAGAGGCGACTGGTGGCCGGAGGAAGTAAAGAAGGCGGAAGTGCCCGATGTATTGTTCTTTGCCGGATGCACCGGAGCTTACAGACAGCAGACGCTGCCCCAGACGGGAGTACGCGTGCTGGCAAGGGCAGGAGTGAAGATGAACACCCTCGGCCCGGATGAATGGTGCTGCTCTTCGCCGCTCCTCAGGACAGGCACTCATAAATATTCCCTGGAGTGCGCCGAGAAGACCGTTGAGGGGGCCGATGGGATAGGCGCAAAGGACATGGTCATGACATGTTCAGGCTGTTACAAGACGATATCGACGGACTTCGGGAAGTTCTACGCCAGGACCGGACAGAACGTCTACCACTTCTCCCAGTACGCTGAGAAGCTGATATCGGAGAGGAAGCTCCCTCTCAACCACGAATTCAAAGCAAAGATCACATACCACGACCCCTGCCACATGGGGCGGCACATGGGAGTGTTCGATTCCCCGAGGAACGTCCTGAAGAAGATCAAAGGGATCGAGCTTGTGGAGATGACCCGCAGCAAAGAGAACTCAAGATGCTGCGGTGCCGGAGGAGGGTTCAAGAGCCAGTACAACGACATGGCCGTGAACATCGCGGCGGAGAGGATAAGGGATGCCGAGGAGACGGGTGCCGATGTCCTTGTCACCTGCTGCCCGTTCTGCGTTGTGAATCTCACGCAGGGCGCCAAGCAGATCGGCTCCAAGATAAAGATCATGGATCTTTCGGAGGTCCTCCTGAAGGTCACTGCCCCAGTCGAGGCGAAGCCTCCTGAGGAACAGAAGCAGGAGCCGCCGAAGGCGAAAGCCCCGGAACCGCCTGCAGAGGTGAAGGTCGCGCCTGTAAAGGAACCAAGGCCTGCCGAACCTGTTGCCGCGAAACCCGCAGCGACACCTGTTCCGGCAGATGCAGAGGAGGATATGGGCGAGGACATATGGACAGACAACTCGCCCAACGCACTGGTCAGGAGGGCCGCGTGGAACAAGGGCCTCAGGTGCAGAAAGGACTACGGGCCGCTGAGCATACCCATAGCCTTCGTCAAACCGAAGGTCGCCGTCTACATCCTCACCAAAGGGAAGGTGGATGCGAAGGCCGAAGAAGAACTCGAGGCAGACGGATGGAGGGTCCTGTCCTTCACTGAGAGCAGCATAACCGACGGCGAGGAACAGGCGGTCGAGATCAAAGCGGCCGTCAAAGAGAATGCCAGGGCCCTAGGCAAGAAGAAAAAGTAAACTATTTGCCGGGACATCCCGGCATATTCTTTTTTCAAGTATATGTCGTTCGATAAACTTAGTCCAGAGCTTGTTTCTGCTTTGAGGGACAGAGGCATTACGCAACCGACAGACCCTCAGAAGGATGTGATCCCGAAGATACTCTCGGGAAAGAACGTGCTTCTGGTGGCGCCTACCGGCATCGGGAAGACAGAGGCAGCGATGCTGCCGATCTTCGATTCCATCTTCAGAACAAAAGGAAAGAAGGGGATACGCTGCCTGTACGTCACGCCGCTCAGGGCGCTCAACAGGGACATGCTGAAAAGGATGGAAGATTACGGGACGGAACTGGGTATTTCGGTGGGAGTGAGGCACGGGGACACCTCGCAGGCGGAAAGGAACAGACAGTCGCTGAATGCTCCAGAGATACTGATCACAACGCCTGAGACCCTGCAGGTGCTTTTTACCGGCAAACGGCTGAGAGAACACCTGAAGAATGTGGAATGGGTCGTGATAGACGAGATACATGAGCTGTCGAGCACGGAAAGGGGTGCGCAGCTGGGCGTGGCCCTGGAGAGGCTGGCGGAGGTGAGCGGAGAATTCCGGAGGATAGGCCTTTCCGCGACCGTGGGGGATGTCGAGGACGTCAAAGAATTCCTTTCGGGCGTGGGCAGGGACATTGTCCTGTGCAAGCACGACACCCACAGAGAGTTCGACATCGTCGTAGAGTGTCCTTCCTCCGATGAAGATGACGCCGTCCTTTTGGACAGGCTCCAGAGCGACCCGGACATCCTGGCCGTCATGAAGAGGGCCAGGAAGCTGATCGAGTCTGGAAGGTCCACGCTGCTCTTCGTCAACACAAGGGAGACCGCCGAATGGCTTGCCGCGAGATATCGCCTCTGGGATGAGGAATTCTCCATCGATGTGCACCACGGGTCGCTCTCGAAGGAGAACAGGACCAGTATAGAGGATCAGTTCAAGAACGGTGAACTTAAGGCAGTGATCGCAACCTCGTCTTTGGAACTGGGGATCGACATCGGGTCCGCCGACCTCGTCATACAATACAACTCTCCCAGAGAGGTGTCGCGGATGATACAACGCGCCGGGCGCGCCGGGCACAGGAGGGGGGAGGTCATACGCTCCGTTATCCTTGCGACAGCCCCCGACGAGGTGGCCGAGGCGCTGGTGGTGGCAAGGCGCAGCGATGCTAAAGAACTTGAATATTTCAGGGGGCGCGCGAATCCCCTCACAGTGCTTGCGAACCAGCTCGTCGCAATGACGATGAGCGGCCGCACGGACAGGGAACTTGCGTACAGGATATTCAGAAGATCGAACGCGTTCAAGACGCTGTCCCGTTCTGATATGGACGATGTGCTCGAACAGCTGAAATCGATAAAGATGGTGTTCGAGGACGAGAACGGGTTCAGGCGTTCGAAGAAAGGGATGCAGTATTTCTACGACAATATCTCGATGATCCCTGATGAAAGAACATACCTTATCAGGGACATAAGCACAAGGGGGATCATCGGCACCCTCGACGAGAGCTTTGTGGCATCCTTCGCCGAACCGTATGCCATGTTCATCGCAAAAGGCAGGACCTGGAGGATCGTGGAGATGCGGGAGGATGAGCTCCTTGTAGAGGAAGCGAAAGATGTGGGGTCGGTCCCGTCGTGGGCGGGTTCGGACATACCGGTCCCTTTCGAGGTGGCGATGGAAGTGGGGATGATGCGCCGCAAGATGGACCTCGAAAGATATCCAGGCGACGAGAACTGTTACGAAAAGATCAGAGAGTATATCGGCGAACAGATGACAAGATGGCCGGTCCCCACCGACAACACCGTGACCCTTGAGACAGGGGACAGGCTGGCTATATTGAACTGCTGCTTCGGCAGCAGGGTCAACGATACATTCGGGAAGATATACTCCGCCCTTCTGACAGCCCGTCTGGGAGAGAGCATAGGAGTGTCTGCCGACGCATACCGCATAATCCTTGAACTTCCCAGGAACATCGATAAGAAGGTCCTCGAGGACACGTTCCGGTCCATCAAGCCCGGGACGGTGGAGGCTTTGGCAAGGATCACTATCCTGAACTCGACATATCTGAAATGGCGTTTCGTCCATGTCGCAAAGAAGTTCGGCATAATCGAGAAAGGGGCGGACCACCGCTTCATCAACTTCAACCGCCTTTTCGACCTCCACAAGGATACGCCCGCGTACAACGAAGCGATAAACATCGTTCTGTGGGAGGACCTGGACATAGAGAATGCCGAACTTGTTGTCAGATCGCTGACTGAAGGCAGGATAAAGATAGAGATGTGCGGCGTGTCCCACATAGGCCTTGAGGGGATAACGAGATCGAAGGAGCTGATGCAGCCCGTGAGGGCGGACCACACTATACTGATGGCCCTGAAGAAAAGGCTGGAGGAGGAAGTACTGTTCGCCTCATGCCTTAACTGCACGAACCAATGGAGACTCAGGGTGTCCGACACTCCCAAGCGTTTGAAATGTCCCAGATGCGATGGGAACATGGTCGCCCTTCTCAAAGGCTACGAGAGGGACGGCATAAAAAGCATAAAAATGAAGGACCGCGGCGAACAGGATAAGAAGGATGCCCTCAGAGTATCCCGGAACGCCAACCTCGTGAACGAGTACGGGAATAGGGCGGCGATCGTGCTGGCAGGCAGAGGCATCGGCCCGGACAGCGCGTCCAGGATACTGAGGGGCATGCATGCCGACGAGGATGATTTCCTCCGCGACATAATGAACGCGGAGATACTCTATGCAAAGACAAAACGCTTCTGGGACTGATCAGAAGGTCCCGCCTTTGACCGTGAACTCCGGTCTCTTCTCCTCTTCCTTTATCTCCTTCGGCCTGACATTCCTTGAGGCAAGGAAACCTTTGGATATCACATATACTTCCGAGGACGCATCCCTTGATGCGGGGGGAGAATGTATCTTCACGGACCTGAACCTCGGCTCCAGTTCTTTCACCAGAGAGTCCATCATGTCCCCCATGAAAACCTTCACCACCATCCTGCCCTCTTTCTTAAGCACCATGTCGCATACAGCGACCGCATGCATGCAGAGGTCGACCGATCTTGCATGGTCTGTGGAGTAACTTCCGCCTATGTTCGGCGCCATGTCCGAAAGGACGACATCCACCTTCCCTCCGACCGTATCCAGAAGCTCCTTCATGGTGCGGTCCTCGGTTATGTCTCCTATGATGGTGGCGACCCCCTCGATCGGCCTGATGTATCGTAGGTCCACGCCCACTACCTTCCCCCTGTCGCCAACACGTCCTTTTGCGACCTGGAGCCACCCGCCGGGCGATGCGCCGAGGTCGACGACCGAGTCCCCCTCTCTGAATATACTGAAGCGGTCGTCTATCTGCATCAGCTTAAAGGATGCCCTGGATCTGTATTCGAGCTTCTTTGCCAGTTTGTAATAGTGCTCGTGTTTCCTTTCCTGGACCCAACGGTCGTGCAGAGCCATCGGATGTAGGGATGGGGTTTACCGATAAACCATTTTGCGTGGATCGCGGTTTTTCAGAAGAGAGCGTCATCACGAAAACAAATAAGAGGATGAGACCATTATCCGATGAATAAGATGTCAAAAGGATGGACGTACTCAAAAGCGGGCGTCAACATTGACGATAAATCAAAGGCCATAGGGTCCTTGGTGAACGAGCTGAGGTTCAGAAGGGAGGGCATAGGGCAGATGGTGCGCCTCCCCGGCCTTTTTGCAAGTCTTATCGACTTCGGGGACATGTACCTCACATTGGCAACGGACGGCGTTGGAACAAAACTGCTGATAGCGAAAGAATTGGGCATCTGGGACACTGTCGGCATCGACTGTATCGCAATGAATGTGAACGACACAATATGCGTCAATTCCGAGCCTGTGTCCTTCGTCGATTATATCGCAATAGACCGCCCCGATGATGCGGTCACAAAAGAGATCGGCATAGGCCTTCAGAAAGGTGCGGAGATCTCGAACATGGAGATCGTGGGAGGAGAGATAGCCGTACTCCCCGAGATGGTGCACGGAGTGGACCTCTCCGGGACCTGCCTTGGGTTTGTGAAAAAGGGCCGCGAGATAACCGGTGAAAAATGCAGAGAGGGCGATGTGATACTCAGTTTAAGATCGTCTGGAGTGCATTCCAACGGACTTACTTTGGCAAGGAAGGTCCTGGAGTCATCGAATGTTCCGCTTAGCGACGGTTTCAAAGGCCTGCCGGACACGATCGGCGCAGAACTCCTCACTCCCACCGAGATCTATGTCAGACAGGTGCTCGGGATAACAAAGGAGTACGATGTGCACGGCCTCGCGAACATAACCGGAGGGGGTCTTAGGAACCTTCTGCGCATGAAAAAGGGGTTGCGGTATGTGATAGACGACCCGGTCGCCCCTGCCCCGATATTCGGCATCATCCAGGAACTGGGGGACGTTGAGGAGAAGGAGATGTACCAGACCTTCAACATGAGCATGGGCTTCATGATCATCCTTCCGGAGGATGATGCTGCAGAGGTCGTCAGGGACAGCAAGAATGCCGATGTGGTCGGAAGGGTGGAGAAGGGGAACGGGGTCCTTTTCGAGCCCGGGAATATTCTTTACGATCATTACTGATCGAGCTTGGACCTTATCGCTCCGCATACTGCCCCGAGGGCCGTACATGTTTCAAGGGAGTATCCTCCGCCGGTGACATCCATGTGGTATTCCGGTATGGCGGCTATGTCCTTCGGGACCCCGTGGGGCCCGATGCCGAATATCAGCACGATGCTCTTCCCGTTCCTTACCATGTCTGCCACTGCGCCGACGCTCGTCCTCTTCTTTTCGTCCGGTCTGCTTGTCGTCAATACCGGCTCTCCCAGCTGCGGCGGGAACCCTTTTGACGGGTACGGGAACTTATTGAACCTTCCTTTCTCGGCAAGCTGCACGAAATAATCCCCGTGTTCTCCGATGCTTGTCGTTCCTGCCACCCATTCTGCGATCTCCGCCGGGGTCCTGACATCTTCCGGGATCGGGAACCCTATGAGGGCCAGGTTCATATCGTAGGCCATCGCCAACCCTCCGGTCCTGGCGATCACCCTTCTGTGGGGCTCCCTGAATTTATTGGGGTCATATGAGTTGTAAAGCGCGATGGTGATCCTGCCTGCCGTGACAATCAGCTCCTTATGACTCTTTTTCCGACGATGGCGTTGGAATCCCCGTCCAGGAATATCTCATAGTCAGGGTTCTCCTTCTGTATCTTTTGGATCTCCTGCAGGACCTGCATCAGCGTGAGCTCGCTGGTCCTTCTGTCGATGAATATCTTATAGGGTTCCAAAGAGCGCCGCCCTCCTCAGCAGGATAGCATGGTGAATATGCATCATATCAAAATAATGTATGGTGCCGTGAGCCTGGCTCGAACCAGCGACTTCATGATCTTCAGTCATGCACTCTCCCAACTGAGTTACCACGGCGTAATTCCCCCTATTGCAGGTTTTCTATTATAAGGTTTCCTGACTGCGTCATCCTTTCGGCATCTTCCCTTTAGGAACGATGTCCTCTTCATACGTCCCGCCCGGGCTGCCGGTCTTTGGGTATATCTCGTCATGCGCGTTCTCGATGCCGGGTTTCTTAAGCCTGAGGCACCGGACCTCCTCTTCGGCCTTTTTCATCCCGTCTATCTTGATCCTCAGGGCGTTGGCGTATATCAGGCAGAGCACGAAGGCAACGAGTGATATCACGGAGATTGAGGTAAGGACCATGTCCCCGCCGGCGATGGATAACACTGCTGCCGCGGCCGATACGGAGACCGCGACAGCGGATATGACCATTGCAATGGTCCCCGCGTTACCCCCGGACGGCTTCATTTTTCCTCTTCTTCTTCGGGGATTATGGGTTGGACGGCGGTTATCTTGTCGCCGTTCCTCATATCCATTATGCGTACGCCTTTCGCGTTGCGTCCGGTCTCCCTTATCTCGTCCACGTTCATGCGTATCATCTTGCCGTGTTCGCTGGTCACGATCAGCTGG
>JAIRUV010000001.1 GCA_031254265.1 Candidatus Methanoplasma sp. | reverse complement strand
CTGCTCGCGATTTTCATCAGCAATGTTGTTTTACCGGATCCAAGGAAGCCGCCGATTATGCATGTAATCATTAAATAGGAGATGTTGGAGAAGTATTTAGCATTTGTCAGAGGGGGTTCGAATTTTCATACAGTTCAGTCTGAAAACAGACATCCATGTTTGTAATACTACAGAAGTAGTGTTAATTATTAGAATTTACCGATTTGTAAATAATCAGTATTAAATATTAAATCGGGTTATGCCGTCATTTTTTCATAGTGGTTATATCATCCATCCTTCATGGGTGTTTAAGTACCCTACTTACCGATTGTTAAGTTGAGCACCTCGGGTGACCGAGTGCTCGGAGGAATAGAATATGTTAAGCACGAAAGGTGTGGACTTCGGGTTCATCCTCAGACGCTACGATGTAGAAGCTGAGAACCTCAACACCCCGGAATCCATAGCAAAGAAGATGTTGCCGTCTGACGCGGTCTTCAAAGCTTGTGCAGAGGACGTCCTCTACATGAGATTCAAAGACATCGTCAAGACAGTGACCGAGGCACTGACAAAGAAAGAAGCCCTTGACATCATCAACAAGGGACTTGTGAGCGGAATGGAGATCGTCGGCGTACTGTATGCGCAGAACATCTACTATCTGCCTGAGATCATGCTCGCGGCGAAGACCATGGAAATGGGCATAGCCGTTGCCGAGAAGAAGATCCCCGGCGGAAGGAAGACAAAAGGTGTCGCAGTCATGCACGCCGCTGAGGGTGACCCGCACGACATAGGCAAGAACATCGCCGCAGTCATGATGAGAGCTGCCGGATACACGGTCGTCGACCTTGGAAGGGACGTACCTGTGGACGATGTCGTCGCATCCGTTGTGAAAGAGAAACCCATGCTCGTGACCGGAACGGCACTCATGACAACCACGATGAGCGCATTCCCGGCGATCGCGGCCAAGATGGCTGCGAAGGGCATCAAGACACCGTTCATGTCCGCCGGTGGCGCAGTGACCAGGGAGTACGCAGAGTCATTCGACCTCGGCATATTCTCCGAGAAAGCGCCCCAGACCCCGCCGATCGCCGACAAGATCCTTGCCGGTTACGACTGGAAGAAGGTCAGAGACCAGTGGGACAACATAGTCGGAGGTGTGTAAACATGGCTATAACAAGATACACGAAAATGGCATACGACAAAGCGGATGACATGGTATTCGGTACCGCGAAATCCCCCGTGTCGTACGGTTTCGGGATAAAGGTTGGTGCGGGTCGCGTCATACCTGAGCTGAACTATGCCCCCAGGCCGGGAACGGAGAAGGACATAGCGAGGATCACGAAAGAGTACGTCGACTACATCACACAGGACTCGGTCAACCGCGCCGTGACGCTCGGATTCCCCGACCTCCAGCTGGAGACGGAGTGGATCTCCCAGATGGGTACCAACGACAAGATGGCGAAATCCATCGTCAGCGGACAGACGGCCCTGCTCGAGAAGATGCACGACAAATACGGCATCAACCTCGCTATCAGGCACACCATACCCGACCAGAGAGAGGCGGACCAGGGTCTCAGGCCCGGCATGAAAGGTCGCCACAACTACCCGGAGAGGCTGATCATATCTGCCGAGAACGCTTGTGAGAACGGCGCGCACGTCCTCGCTTGTGAGACGATGGGTGGAAAAGAGCTGCTCGACCACGCTGTCATGGAGGGTGACATAACCGCTGCCCTCTTCGGTATCGGTTACCTCGGATCCCTCGACATGAGCTGGGTATGGCCTCAGTTCGTCGACATCTGCAAGAAGAACAAAGTGACCCCCGGTGGAGACACCAACTGTTCCGGTGCGAACACCTCGATGTTCATGGCCGGCGGATACCTCGACAACGATGTTCAGAGGACGTTCTCCGCAGTGACCAGGGCCTTCGCCTCGGCGAGGACACTCTGTGCATGGGAGGCCGGTGCAACCGGACCTGACAAGGACTGCGGCTACGAAGGCCCGATCTGTAAAGCGATCGCCGGAAAGCCGAACGCGCAGGAAGGTAAGAACTGCCAGTGCGCACACGCAGACCTTCAGGGTAACCTGATGGCACAGGTCACCGACCTGTGGTCGAACGAGTCCGTCGAGTACCACTCCGAGTTCGGAGGTTCATCTGTCCAGTGCTGGCTCGGTTCGCTCGGATACGAAGTGTCCCTGATGAACACGGCCATCGCGCTGAAACAGGAGAAGACGCTCAGAGACCTGTACATGATATCGGACCGCGCAAGGGGACCGGAGGGATACATCCTCGCATACGACAACGCCTACAAGATCGGTCAGGCGATCGTTGCAGAGGGCAAAGACCTCTACCGCAGAGCGAGGGCCGCAGGTCTGACCGCAGCGAAGCTCATCAAAGAAGGCAACAAGAACAAGGAACTCCAGCTGACTGTGAAGCAGAAGGATGTCGTCGAGAACATAATCAAGACGCTCGAGAAGTTGCCGGATGAGGAGAGCAAGTTCGTCGACTACTGCCTGAAGCAGTACAAGGACGTCCCTGCGTTCAACCCGAAGAACTACGACCTGTAAGGTTTCTTTCAAACTTTTTCCTTTTTTTTTATTATGCGGCGTGTGCTGTATGCGTATGCGACGGATGAAAGTATTTTAATTTTTCGACGGTAAAGTTACATTACAGTTAGTGCGAACCCTTTTATTCTCAGTCGAATTTTAGTTTATCGCTATGAGGGTCAGGCATCGCATCTCGATAGTAATGATAGCGGCGCTGTTGCTGACGCCGCTCATCCCGTCCGCCGGGACATCCGGGGAAGGGATCAC
>JAIRUV010000124.1 GCA_031254265.1 Candidatus Methanoplasma sp. | reverse complement strand
GGATGGTTCAGGGCACGATAAACGGGATAGGCGAGAGGTGCGGCAATGCCAACCTCTGTTCGATAATGGCGGACCTCGCGCTCAAAATGGAATACGAGCTCAACGTGAAAGATATGGGCCGGCTTACTGAGCTCTCTATGTTCGTTTCGGAGACGGCCAATCTCGCTCCGAGCCCCGGCATGCCTTATGTCGGAGAGAAAGCGTTCGCACACAAAGGCGGCATACATGTGTCAGCGATCGCAAAGGATCCTAGAACGTACGAACACATAGAGCCGGGGCTGGTGGGCAACAAGCGCAGGATATTGATATCCGATATGGCCGGAAGGGCCAGCATATCCGAGAAGCTCAAGGACCTGGGTATAGCCGTGGATTCTGAAGAGAGCAAGACAATAATAGACAGGATCAAGGCCCTTGAAGCTGAAGGGTACCAGTTCGAGGGGGCGGACGCAAGCTTCGAACTTCTGGTCAGAAGGTTCAAAGAGGATATGAAGAGTCCGTTCAGGGTCACCGGATTCCGGGTGTTCATAGACAACGTGGGAGACAAACTGACCTCCGAGGCGAGCGTCAAGGTCACAGACTCAGAGGGGAACGAGGAACACACCGCCGCGAACGGCGACGGTCCGGTCAACGCATTGGACAATGCCCTGAGGAAAGCGCTCTCCAAACTGTTCCCGATAACAGACCATATAAGGTTGACAGATTACAAAGTGCGTGTACTGGATGAAAGATCGGCCACAGCGGCGTCCGTGAGGGTCCTGATAAGATCGACGGACGGAAAGCGCAGCTGGACCACCGTCGGCGTGTCAGAGAACGTCATCGAAGCGAGCCTGGACGCCTTGGTGGATTCGATAGAATACGCAATATACAAGAACAATGGCAGGGAAGTCATAGAATGAAAAGAGTTATCGTTACGCTTGCGGGAAAGGACAAAGTCGGGATAATAGCTACGGTGTGCAACTACTTCGCCGAGAACGACATAAACATACTGGACATAAAGCAGACCACAGTCCAGGAGTACATCAACATGATGATGATCGTGGACCTCGAAAAATGCACCAAGCAGTTCTCAGAGATAGTGGAGGGGCTTAATGCCGTAGGCAGGAAGGTGGGCTGCATCATGAGCGCCCAGCACGAAGAGATATTCGATATGATGCACAGGGTGTGAGGTCCAATGGTAGAGCTCAACGAGGTCTTCGAAACGCACACCATGATCCGGAACGAGAATCTCGATGTCAGGACCATAACCATGGGGATCAGCCTGCTTGAATGCTGCGATTCGGACCTGGATGTGCTCTGCAGCAACATCTACGATAAGATAACCGAGTCCGCCAAGGACCTGGTCAGGGTGGGCGACGAGATAGGCCTGGACTTCGGGATACCCGTAATCAACAAAAGGATCTCGGTCACGCCCATATCTTTGGTGGGATCATCCGCATGCAGGACAAGCAGCGACTTTTCGATGATAGCCGAGACCCTGGAAAAAGCTGCGAGCAAGGTAGGCGTCAATTTCATAGGAGGGTACTCTGCGCTTGTCCAAAAGGGCATGACCGCAGCGGAACAGATGTTGATCAGGTCGATACCGTCGGCGCTGTCCAGAACAGAGCATGTATGCAGTTCCGTGAGCCTTGCCTCGACGAAGACCGGTATCGACATGGATGCCGTGAAACTTATGGGCACGGTGATAAAGGAGACCGCCGAGGCAACAAAGGAACGGGATTCAATAGGCTGTGCCAAACTCGTGGTGTTCTGCAACCCTTCCGATGACAATCCGTTCATGGCAGGCGCATTCCACGGAGTGACCGAGACAGACACGGTCATCAATGTGGGAGTGAGCGGGCCCGGCGTTGTGAAAAGAGCTATATCTAAAGTCAAAGGGGAGAACTTCGAGGTCCTCTGTGAGACAATAAAGAAAACATCGTTCAAGGTCACCAGGGTCGGCCAGCTTGTAGCGAAAGAGGCATCCGAGCGTCTCGGTGTGCCCTTCGGCATAGTCGACCTCTCCCTTGCCCCCACTCCTGCGGTGGGCGACAGCATAGCGGACATCATCCAAGAGATGGGGATAGAATACGTCGGCGCCCCTGGGACCACCGCTGCCCTGGCGATACTGAACGACCAGGTGAAGAAAGGAGGCGTCATGGCATCCTCATACGTCGGAGGGCTGAGCGGCGCGTTCATACCTGTTTCAGAGGATCGGTCCATGGCATACGCCGCGGAGATCGGCGCGCTTACGCTGGAGAAGCTCGAGGCCATGACCTGCGTCTGTTCCGTCGGCCTTGACATGGTGCCCATCCCGGGAGATACCAGCGCAGATACCATATCCGGGATCATCGCGGACGAGATGGCCATAGGTATGGTCAATCAGAAGACCACTGCGGTCAGAGTGATACCAGTCGTCGGAAAGAAGGTCGGGGACACAGCAGAGTTCGGCGGCCTACTCGGAAGTTCGCCGATAATGCCGGTCAGCATATACGGGTGCAAGGAGTTCATTGACAGAGGCGGAAGGATACCGGCACCCATACACAGTTTCAAGAACTGATCCGGCAGCCTGTCCAGCGCAATTTACCTATATGCAAAATGCCTGTCGTGTGTCAAGGAGATAAAATGTCCAAAGGCAAATACATGATATTATTGGCGGCGGTCGCCGGAGTCCTGCTGTTTCTGGTCGGAGTGTACGCAATGCGTTGATTGTCCGAAGATAACAACCAAGCACCTTTGGGGCTCACGCCCCGCATCGTTTTTTCATTATAGAACTGGGTATTGGGAAATATCAAAAGAGGAGAAGAATTGCGTCGTAACGCAGTTTTAAAGTGTCAGCTTGTTGCGCAAGGTGGGAGCAGAGGGATTTGAACCCTCGTCAGCGGGTTTCCACCACGGAGGGAGCTACCCTCCGCGAAATTATGAGTCATCGCTCCAGTTATTCATCAACTGTCAGCAAACTCTTCTAATCACGCTCGATAACTGGAGCCCGCCAGTCTGCCAGGTTAGCCTATACTCCCTTGGTGTCACTGTCAGGATCACTTCTTGCGCAACTTTGCCGCTCTCTTTCTTCTTCTCATCTTCTTTTTGCGCCATTTCCAACGCTGGTTACCGCGTTTCTTCCAGGCGCGTGAGCTTCTTTTCATGATATTTCCTCTTCACAGATGCCCCATCACCTCAGTGATGCATCCTTGGCGGGCCCGTCGGGACTTTCGGTCCCCTCGACAGGAACTTTCGAACCCGAGGCGTCTGGCTTAGAAGGCCAGCGCTATATCCTGGCTAAGCCACGGGCCCCGCCAACCTCCATCTACTACTATCATTTAAAGCTTTACATGATTTTGTGATCACTTACCGCCAGTCACAAAGTCGTACAGAGACCCATACCCAGTGAACATGAGCACGGACTCGATTATGCATATAAGAGCCAGTATCAGCAGGAGAGGCCACCAGTTGAACAGCTTTCCGAATAACTTGACGATCGCTTCCGCAAAGTTCATTATCATATAGACGACGGCACCCGCGATGAATGCCGCTATCAGCCTTACCCAGCCCTCGGCCAAAAAGCCCAATGCAGTGTCTGCCAGGCCTCCGAGGAATATGTATACCAGGACCATTACCAGCAGTGCCCCGATAATGGCAAAATGAACATCGCGGAACGGCCTTATCACAAGAGTGAAGCCCGTTACCGCTATGACGACAGAAACAAAGAGGTTCCAGTCAGCATACGATGTCACGCTCAGGAATATCATCAGCGCACCGAATAAGACCCCTAACGCCATGAACGCCTTGTACCTCACAGTGGACTTGTCCTTGAGGTAGCTGTAGACTATCAGCAGAGCGACCAGCCCGCCTACCAGAAGCACTATCTCTGGAACATGTGTCGAAAAGAAATCTGATATCGATTCTATGTCCATGTTTTCCACATATCCATTGAAGATTATAATATTGACCGTGCGGTGTTCCCGTATGTTCTGTCAGAGGTCTCGCTGATGGAGAGGACACGTATTTGTTCATTAGAAGCACCATCCGTCCGGCGTCAGATGGATTGGAGGTCTTCCAGCCTTATGTATCTGCCACCGAGCATTTTCGAAAGGTCCAGCGCATGATTTATCCTTCCGGGCACTAGACTTGAATCCACGACTATCCACTCTGTGTTCGGTATCTTCATGACCGCTGTAACTTTTTTCAGCTCCATGATCGCATCCCTTCCCTTTATGACGGGGAACGTGGCCTCGCCGTCCGTTATAAGGATGATGAAACATCTTTCGTCCTTGTTCTTCCGGACATAATTGAGCATGTATTCTCTGATAAGCAGCAGCGCCGGACCTAGAGGGGTTCCGTCGCCGGTCATGGTGTTCTCAAGGACATCGCATATCCCTTCAGCGGAGCGGGTGAAAGGAACGGATATCTTCACCTCCCTTGTCCTGAAGGTAAGAAGGGCTACCTTATCCCTCTGGACATAGCTGTCCATCAGCATCGCTTTGACCCCGTTCTTTATGTCCTGCATCATCCCGCTCTTCACCAGGGAACCGCTTACATCGACGGCGAAGAGAAATGAGCAGGAGTCTTTTTTGATGCGTATCTTCTCCCTTATATCCTGGGGCTCTATGTTTATGCTAAGCCCCTTGTACCCTCTGGACCTCTGATACGGCGCGGCTGCTCGCACCGTCGCGTCGAAAGCTGGGTCCACAGACCTCCCGTCCGGGAATTTGGACCCGCGGTACCTTCCTGTCCGTTTGTTGACGGTTATGTTCTTTCTCCTTCCGCTTTTCCCGGCTATCTTGTGCAGACGTATGGCCTCGATCTTGTCCATATCTTCCAGTTTTTCTCTGACGGCATGGGTTATATCTGCTACTGTGCCGAGGTTCTCTTCGACATCAGATATCCCTAAAATGTTCTCTTCGGAAAGTTCTTTTTCTTCCTCTTCCTCCTCCGGCTTCGGAGCTGCCAGGAGGATCTCTTTTACCTTATGCTCGGTCTCTTCTTCTGCTTCTGGAACTTCGCCCTTCTGCGGCAGAATTGTTTTTTCTTCCTTTGCTGCATCCCCTCTTCTGTGAAGGAGACACAGCACAGCGGCATCCTTTATGTCCGCGTTGGAGACGGCTTTGCGACCGTCTAGGGCGGCGAGGACCCTTGACACCCTTGCCACGGATATGTCTCCGCGATGCCCTATGACGCCCAGGCTGAGACATACCTTTGATATCTTCTGGATGTCGGATGCAGTGATCACAACATCCTTCAGTATCTCCCTTGCATGGGCGATGCACTGTATGATCTTTGCATCCTCTTCCAAATATCTTTCAATGAACCCGTTCGGGTCCGCGTCGAATTCCAGATTCATCAGTATTATGCGGCTTCTTTCCTCTTCATCGTCGGCGGTGTACGACTGGACGCATATGTCGAATCTGTCGGCTATGCTGTCCGGAAGCGCCTGCTCTGCGATGTCCATTGTCGCAATGACAGTTGTTCTCAGATCGTACTCGGCAGATATCCCTTCCCTCTCTATGATCAGATTCCGGGATTCCGCACATTCCAATATGGAGTTCAGCGTCTTCGGATCGAACAGGTTGGCATTATCCAGATACAGAATGTTGCCATCGGCCTTTTGAAGGAGCCCGTCCTTTATCTCGCTCTTTCCGTTTTTTATGGCCTCTTCAATATCGAGTCCACCGAACAGATGTTCATCGGTTACATTCTGAGGCACATTCACTATGTTTT
>JAIRUV010000123.1 GCA_031254265.1 Candidatus Methanoplasma sp. | reverse complement strand
TGGAGACCTGCGGAGCCTGCGGAGGCGCCGGACAGGTGCAGAGGGTGAGCCGCACACCGTTCGGAAATATGGTGACGGTCTCGACATGCCCCGCCTGCGGCGGCTCCGGAAGGGCGTTCAGGGAACGCTGTCCCAAATGCAAAGGTTCCGGACAGCTGCACATTTCCTCAAAGGTCGCCGTGGAGATCCCGAAGGGGGCCGAAGAAGGGGTGAGGTTAAGGGTTGCGGGCGCAGGCGACGCGGGGCGCAACGGAGGGCCGCCGGGGGACCTGATCGTAGTGGTACACATCAAAGAGGACGACAGATTCCAAAGGGACGGAATGAACCTCTGGTCAGAGGTCACCACCACATACTCCAAGCTTGTCCTCGGAGGGGAAGAGACAGTAAAGACCATCGACGGGGAGACCATATCCATGACAATCCCGGCAGGCACACAGATAGGCGGCGTGCTGAGGATAGCCGGCAAAGGTCTTCCCAAGATGAACCAGAGCACAAGAGGGAACATGTTCGTCCGTGTCAGGATGGACGTCCCCACCAAAGTATCGTCATATGAGAAGGAACTCCTCATAAAACTGGACGAGAAGGCAGGCAAGAAGCCGGCCGGAAGAGGAAGATCGAGGCTGAAGTAGAAAAGGAGCCGAGCAATACTTCCATATATATTTTATATTAATAACTTGGCGAACACAAATGATAGAAAGCACGGTCATGTGGGCAATCTTCTTCGCGGTCGTAATCGTGATGTTGGCCATTGACCTGGGGGTCTTCAACAGAGGCTCGAAGCACATCTCTGTGAAAAAGGCGCTGATCATGTCGGCTGTCTGGATAGCGGTGGCGCTTGTGTTCGGCCTGTTCATCCTGTTCGAGATGGGAACGGCCTCTGCCACTGAATATTACACCGCATACGTAGTGGAGAAGATGCTGAGCGTGGACAACCTGTTCGTGTTCATCATAATATTCGGATACTTCTGCATCCCGGACGAGTACCAGCACAAGGCGCTGTTCTACGGTATAATCGGAGCGGTCGCGTTCAGGGCGCTGTTCATCGTCGCCGGCGTGGAGCTGCTGGACAGGTTCGACTGGATGATGTACATCTTCGGCGCGATCCTGATATACACAGCGTTCAAGACGGTGATGCAGAGGAAAGAAAAAGAAAAAGAGAACAAGCTTGCCGCGAGGATGAACAAGAGGTTCAATGTCCATCCCCACTTCGACGGGGATAAGCTGTTCACCGTGCAGAACGGGATAAGGATGGTGACGCCCATGTTCATATGCATAATCGTCATCGAACTCTCGGACATAATGTTCGCATTCGACTCGATACCGGCGGTGCTTTCCATAACCACGGACACTTTCATCGTGTACACTTCGAACATATTCGCCATCATCGGCCTGAGGTCGCTGTTCTTTGCGCTGAAGGGATCGCTGGAACACATGGAGTACCTCAAGTACGGGCTGGGCGCGATACTCGCTTTCATAGGGGTCAAGATGCTGATATCGCAGTACTACCATGTGGATGTCGCTTACTCCCTGGCATTCATATTGAGCGTACTGGCAGTGACAGTGGTACTCTCGATACACACGAGGAAGAAGAAGGCAAGGGCCGGTTCTGGATCGGCGTGACCGTCACATCTCTCTGCGGTAAAGGACCGCAGAGCATTTGCACGGCCTTCCGCAGACAGGGCAGTCGTGGCCGCCCCTGGAATCGACCATGCGGTTCCAATAGCCGAGGATCTCCAGATAGGGCGTCATACCCATCTTTCTGAGTACGCCTTCGACATTGATCGTCCCGTAGACCCTCTTCCAGGCCATTGCACAAATGACGTCTGTTCTCTTTGATACGAACTTGTCATAACAGGCCATGGCGATCTCTGTGCCGATGCCAAGGCCTTGGAGGTCCTTCCGTATAGCTGTGGAATCGAAAAGACCTATTCTATCCTTGGAAAGGAAATAGTCCCTTTCAGGCGAATCGGGAAGGCGGAGCATGTCATCGACATTGTCGGGACCGAACACTTGGCATATTGCGAAGCCTGCGAACTGTCCGTCATAAGTGACCGCTTTGCAGAAGGCGGAATCCGATTCGATCGTTTCTGAGAAGTCCTTCTCTGAGAGATAGTCGGAACCGAGTTCTTCATATGAGACTGCTAGTGCATCAGGGATATCCTCTTTTACAAGATTCCTGCTCAAGGCAGGCTTTAGGAATTTCATAGGATGCATACTATGTGCCTATTATATGTTAAGGTAACGATGTTTTATTGGATAACATGTATATAGGCTTCGCACGGACTATTGGAGGTCGCAGATTTATACTGATTGCGGTATGGAGGAACCTCATCCTGTCTTTTTCAAATTCTTCACCGAATAGGATTTGATCATTCTGGATAGTGATGTGTGATGAAAAACAATGGCGCCGAGGAGGAGATTTGAACTCCCGAGGCGAGTCGCCAGTGGTTTTCGAGACCACCACCTTACCGGACTAGATTACCTCGGCTTGCTCCAAGCAATCAATTTATGCTATTTAATATCATCAGAACAGGGTCGGGCGATAAGCCGCCTTAAAGAATCAAATATCTTAATACCTGAATTCCGTTATGTGGAACAATAGTCATGTCTCAGATCATATCGGATATTAAGAAAGCTAAATCTGCCGCGTTGGTACTTGCAGCTCTGGACACAGAGACAAAGAACAATGCTCTCAAAGCAATGGCAAAGGCTTTGGACGAGAACAGGAAGAGGATCCTGGAAGCCAATGCAAAAGATGTCTCGAATGCGGAGAGGATGGCAGAGAAAGGCGAACTGTCCGATTCTCTTGTGAAAAGACTGAAAGTGAACGACGAGAAGATATCCGGGATGATCGACGGAATAAGGGATGTGATAAAGCTTGAGGACCCGGTCGGAGAGACGATATCAACTCTCAAACTGGATGAAGGATTGATACTGTATCAGATCAAATGCCCGATTGGGATGCTGGGAGTGATATTCGAATCACGCCCGGATGTCGTCCCGCAGATCCTTTCCCTCTGTCTCAAAAGCGGGAACGGAGTGGCATTCAAGGGAGGATCGGAAGCAGCAAACTCGAACAGGGTACTGTTCGATGTTCTTACGGAAGCGGCCGCTTCCGCGGCCGTTCCGAAAGAAGCTTTCGTGCTGATGGAGACAAGAGAGGACATCGGTCAGATACTCAGTATGCACGGATACATCGACCTCTTAATTCCGAGGGGATCCAACGAGTTCGTCAGTTATATCCAGAACAACACCAAGATCCCGGTGCTCGGCCATTCATCAGGGATATGCCACATATACGTCGACAATGAAGCAGATGTAGATCTGGCACTTGCGGTCACACTGGACTCAAAGATACAATATCCGGCTGTCTGCAATGCAGTCGAGACTCTGCTTGTGAACTCGAAGATAGCCGACAAATTCCTTCCGAGAATGGTCAGGCTCTTCAAAGAGAACAACGTGGAAGTAAGAGCGGACAAGAGGTCGAAGAACTCGATACCGAAAGACATCTCGGTAAAAGATGCAACAGAAGAGGACTGGGACTCGGAATACAACGATCTGAC
>JAIRUV010000073.1 GCA_031254265.1 Candidatus Methanoplasma sp. | reverse complement strand
CCGATATCGATAGACACCATGAAACCCATTGTCGCAGAAATGTCGATAAAGGCCGGAGCGTCCATGATCAACGACATCTGCGGGTTGAGGGACGATGACATGATCGATGTCGCAATATCCCATAGGGTGCCGGCAGTGATCATGCACATGCACGGAACCCCGAGGACGCTGGCGACAGACACGATGGAGGGGGACATCATAACAGAGATCAGGAGGTTCCTGAACGAGAGGGCCGAACACGCGGCCGGCAGAGGGATGAGGGGAAGGGATATCATACTTGATCCCGGGATAGGCTTCGGAAAGACCGCAGAACAGAACATGAGGATAATAGAGAACTGCGGAAGTTTCAGCGACGAATATCCGATCCTCATAGGGCCGTCAAGGAAAAGGTTCCTATCTCACTGTTACCCAGGCGTGGATGCGGACGAGGCCACTGCGAGAGCATCCAGAATTGCCGCGGACAACGGAGCAAGGATATTACGGGTGCACAATGTCCGCAAAGTGCGGTCCTTCTTGGATGGCGTATAAGGTCACAGCAGGGTGCCAGCGGCCGCGATCGCCGCCACGCTCGCCACCGTCAACAACGCAAAGATGATGTTGTTGTTCCTTTCCTTTTTGACCCTGGCATCTTCTTTCCAGTAGCAGTCCTCGGAGCAGAACGCCTGTTCAAAAGGCACAGGGTCCCCGCAGAACCTGCAGTGATCATGCTCAGGCAGTCTTATCGACATCGGGGGCTCATGGCGGTCATAGTTTAAATCTCCAACCATCAACCGTTTATACAAAAAACGAGTGAGGGTGGTCTGTGAGGGTAAGGGAATACGACAGCGATCGTTTCGACAGGATGAGACGGATAGATTGGCTGGATGTCGACAGGATGCAGGGGTCGAACTGCCTGGTAGTGGGCGCGGGAGCGCTCGGGAACGAGGCGGTCAAATGCATGCTTCTGGCCGGATTCAAAAGGATCACCGTCGTGGATATGGACAATATCGTCGTATCAAACCTCAGCAGGTGTGTATTCTTCAGAGAGAATGACGGAGGAAGGAACAAGGCGGAGGTTGTTGCGGAGAGGGCCGGCGAACTATACTCTGAGGCAGAGATCATCCCGGTCGCCTCGAAGATACAGGACCTGGAGGACTGGGACTTCGACATTATCCTGGGGTGTCTGGACAATATATCCGCAAGGCTTCATGTCAACTCCCATGCCAGATATCACAAGGTGCCGTACATAGACGGTGCCACGGACGGGTTCAGAGGGAAGGTGCAGGTCGTGCTCGGGGAAGGACCCTGCCTGGAGTGCGGGATGAACAGTTCCCACATGAGACTGATGGACGAGAGGTTCTCCTGCACGGGAGGGGGTTCCATCTTCGTACCCAAGATAGCATCGGAGATCACGACGACATCGGTGATCGCCGCCGTGCAGGTAAGGGAAACAATGAAAATATTATCAGGTAGAACGGATTTGACTATAAGGAATGTCATGTATTACGACGGGTCATCAGGAACGATGCAGGAACTAGAGATCCCGGAAGATGACAGTTGCCCGAATCACTGAACGGAGAGATCGAAATGACAGTTAGAGTTACCGTGGTAAATACTCTGAACAACTCGTCCATAAGGATGGAACTGGAATCGTACGAGTCTGTGGAAGATATAATAGACACGGCCGCAGAGTATTGGGGGAAGGATGCCGGCGCATACGTGCTGAGGAAAGGAACCAAACTCCTCAACAAGAGCCAGAGCATAGATGAGATAAACCTCAGGGAAGATGATATCATAGAGCTCATCCCGGATCCGGAAGGCGGAAGCTGACATGGGTCTGGTAAGACCGATCCTCATAAAAAGGATCAACAACGAGATCCTGGGGCTCAACGACCATCTTAATATAAGGATATCAGCTGTGCCAGAGAATGCGGGGTTCCCCATCGAGATAAGCATAGTGCTCAAGAACACTCCGGCGAAGATATCCAAGGACGAGACGGGCAACGAGCATGGTTTCATCATTATTGTATCAGAGGACTATCCCTACGAAAGGCCGAGGGCGAAGTGGATGACCCCCATATTCCATCCTAACATAATGATGCCTGAGGATGGAGGATTCGTGTGCGTGAAGACCCTCGACAACTGGTCCTTCGGGTCGTCCCTCCTGTCCTTCGTGAAAGGGGTGGAGCAGCTGATCTCTGACCCGAACCCTATGAACCCGTACGGCACGGACTCGTGCATGGAAGCCGCAAAATGGTATGTCAGGAATAAGCCAAAGTTCGAAGCCAAAGTAAGATACGGTGGGCATGATGCCTAAGATAATATCCTCCAACGCGCCTGAGGTGGAGTTCAGGGCAAGACCCGTAAAAGGTGTCCCGCTTTATATCAAAGAAGAAACGATCGTGTCAATGACCGACCACGCCGATACAGGATACTGTGAGAACAAAGAAGTGCTGGGTCTGCTGATAGGACACATCCTGAAAGACGACGAGGGGATGTATGTCAGGGTAACAGGCGCGGCAACATCCGGCCTGGAGGCGGATGAGGTGAGCGTAAGGTTCAGTAAAGAGACGATAGAGGGGCTTTTTGACTCGATGGACAAATGCGAAGGGGACATGGTCGTCGGCTGGTACCATTCGCATCTGGGCATAGGGTGCTACCTCTCTGATGTGGACATAAGGACGCATGCGGGCATATTCGGGGATGAGATAGGGTTCGCGATAGTGATCGACCCATCGGACTCGACCCTCGCCGCGTTCTCCTGCAAAGACAGCTCGCCGCAGAAGGTCCCGCTGATAGTACTTGCCTGATCATACCCATATGGCGTGTCTTTTCCGCATGTCCTCTTCGGTGACATTTAGTCTTTTCATCAGGTCGGGGACGATGCAGTCGAAGAAGAAGAGTACGGTGTCCTCGAATATGGTCCCGAGAGGAGCCAGTTCGGAATCCGTCTCGTTCTTTTCGATCCTGAGTATGATGGTCGTGTCC
>JAIRUV010000112.1 GCA_031254265.1 Candidatus Methanoplasma sp. | reverse complement strand
AGTTCCGGCTCAGCGTTGACCCGGAGTATCTCATCATATTCCTCTTGAGTGAGAAGGCCGCGCTCGACACATTTGTCCAATAGCACCACTTCCTCTGCCTCATCGTCGTAAACTCCGATGATTTCCGCATAACTGGGGTCATCGTTCATGATAATACCTCAACCACACATCTTTTATTTATATCGTCGGATTTTTGGATGAGTTCAGGCAAACTCTGTCCAATTATACTAACTCCGCACGACAAACCTGTCTAAGACCTGTGGCAACGGAGGAGAGGCCGCTAAGGCAGGACCCATGCCGGCCTGACCTGGTCGGATTTTTATACTCTGGATGCATAAGAAACTGCATATAAGGAGGAAACTAGAATGTCAGCATTTTGGATCGGCATCGCTGTCTTGGCGGCGGGATGTTTGTTCGCGGTTGTTCTGATAGTGTTCTACAACCGTTTTATAAGAAAGAAGTTGAAGGTTGAGAATAATTTCAGCGAGATAAAGATCCAATGCAAGAAAAGGTTCGATCTCGTTCCCAACCTCGTTGAGACGGTGAAAGGCTATGCTCAGCATGAGAGGGAAACGCTTGAGAGAGTGACCATCGCCCGCAGTGCCGGAGTTACGGCCAACAGCGTCCGCGATCTTGCAAAAGCGAACAACCAGCTTACAGAAGTGCTCAACAAGCTGTTCGCGCTGGGAGAACAATACCCCGATCTGAAAGCAAGTCCCAACTTCATGATGCTGCAGAACGAGCTTGTGAACATCGAAAAGGCCATCGCCGTTTCCCGCAGCTTCTACAACGACGCTGTCATGATGTACAACGAGGCCATCAAGACATTCCCTGGTAATGTCTTTGCATCTCTGTTCAACTTCAAGGAAGCAGAGTTCTTTGACGCACCGGAAGCTGAGATGGAGAATGTCAGGGTAAGCTTCTGAGCGTGTAAGGGAACAATGTCACCGGCGGAGGCGTGAGAATGAGGATCGCAGAAAAGGTCGTACCAGCGGTCTTTTTGGCGGTCTTCTTCTCCATTTTCATCTTCTTCTTTTTTGTGTATGATGATAATGATGGCGGCGACGGCTTTGACCATTATAAGACAAGTATAGGCATCACCATCCGCGAGGACGGCAGCGCGGTCATATCCGAAACATATGATGTAAGGTGGCATGACATAAGCACCGGCGAGGTGTACAGATGGCTCCCGGATGACATGGTGAGCAAAGTGGACATGTCGTCTGTGATATGCATGATAGACGGTAGGCCTGCTGAACGTGTTTCGTATCAGGCAGGCAGTCAGGCGACATATACCGGCCCCGACGGCATGGCCCTGTACGCTTACGGATGGAACCCTCTGTCGGATAATTGGGAGATGAATGCTTTTTTCAAAAGGGCGGCGTCAGGCGAGCATACGATAGTGTTCCAGTATGATCTCGGTAACGCTGTCGTCAGATATGCCGACTGCGTCGACTTCTACTACAAGGTCTTCACTTCATTCCCTGACGACCTGAACGACCTGACCGTGACCGTTACCATGCCATCGGGCAGCCAGCAGAGCTCGACGTACATTTTCGGCCACGGAGGCCCGGACGATCATTGCCGGTTCATAGAGGGGACAGCGGATTCTGTTTTCAAAAGCCCGAAGCTCGACGCCTACTCGATGTTCGAGATCCGCGTGGTGAGCCAGCAGACGTATCTGTACTCCATAGTTCCGATCAGTACCGAGAAGACGCTCGGATCGATACTCGACGAGGAAAAAGGATTCCGCGACAGGACCAACATGGCGGTCATGCTTGGATACGTAATGATCGCGATGTGCATAGCAATGGTGTCGTTTGCTGTGTTGTTCGCTCTGTTCAGGTCAAGGATAATAAAACGCAACAAACCGACCTTCGGCCATCCGTATATGCGCGAGCTGCCGGCGGTCAAACCGAACATCGCGGCGACATTCGGCGATTATTACAAACTGAGAAAAGGCAATTTCGGAAACAAGATAACCGCTACGATCCTTAATCTGGCACTGCAGAAGATCATCGCGATAGAAAAAGGCACAGGGAAGGAGATCGTGTTCGTCTCCCTTAACGGGAACGCATCCATGACGATGTTCGAACGGAACGTGTACAACATGATCTTCCGCAGCGGGAACGGATCCCGCGTCACACTGGGCCAGGTGAAGGATTCGCTTTCCGGCTATTCAGCGGACAATTCACAGCTTTTCGGCAGCGACAGGACAGAGTTCGACAGAGGCGGATATATCGACCCTGAATTGGAAAAAAGGAACAGGAAATGGAAGCACATGCCGTTCGTCCCCTTCGTCCTCCTCTTCCTTATCTTCATCATCTCCGCAGCGACAGATGCCACATATTATCTGCCGTTCGGTTTCATCTCTGCGGCGGTCTCCCTGCTTTTGCTTGCGTACTGCACAAGCACTATCGACAAGTCCCTTACCGTGGCAGGTGAAGATGAGCGAGCAAAGGCTAACGCTTTGAAGAGATTCTATACAGACATGACGCTGATCAAAGAGAGGCGGGCGATGGAGCTCCCTATTTGGGAGCAGCATCTCGTCTATGCTACCGCCCTCGGCGTGGCGGACAAGGTCATCAAAGAGCTGGATATGCGGCTGGCTGAGATCGGTGTCCTAGGCCCCGGCAACAATCTGACCTACATGTA
>JAIRUV010000145.1 GCA_031254265.1 Candidatus Methanoplasma sp. | reverse complement strand
ATACCGCCGGCGACCATGTGAAGAAGAAGGAGGTCGTCTGGACTATGGCTGGGATTATGGTCTTTCAATATGGTCTTTATGACACTTGGCTTGAATGGCCTGAGATTGAAGTTTGAAATGGCTCTCCCGTACAGCGGTTCTCTGTAGTTCCAGAAGATCCGGGTCATCGCCGGGCGGTCAGACCCGCAGCAGATCAGATCGACCATGGAGCTGCCTTTATGTTCGTCCCAAATGTTCTGCATGCTACTTGTTATGGACGGGTCGGCTCTTTCAAGCTCCTGGAATTCATCTAACACGAATGTGAAATTGTTCTTTCTTCCATGCTGCATGATCTGCTCAAAGAGGTCGTCGAAGCGACCGGTATTGATAAGTTCGAGGCCAAGATAGACACAGGCAGCCTCTGTCAACTGTTTGCATATTACGGATATGGTGCTGCGGGGGACCGGGAAGTATAGGAATTTGTTACCCCTTTCTGATTCCAGTATCAGAGATGTCTTCCCTATGTGTTTGCAGCCTGTCATCACTGTGAAAGTACCTGCTTTCTTAGACATTTCACGGGTTTCCTGGAGTATCTCCATCTCTATTTCCCTGCCATAGAACTTCATTTGAAACACTCAATTTAATGGTTATTAATTTAATGGTCATTCAATTAAATAACTTTTTCTATGCTGGCTATTATGATTATATGTTTTTCATAGATTAATTGACGACATAGGGCGTTGTGTGAACGGCATAACTGGTAGGGACTGTAAGATAGGAAACTAGCATCCGTCGCATTCAACGACAGTGAAGAGCACATCAGGAATAGTGATTTATCCTCAATGCCAATCTCTGTCTGTTACAACGTGGTCACATGATAACCCTCGGCATCGAAGGAACGGCCCACACGCTTGGAGCAGGCGTGGTGGATTCTGATAAGAATATACTATCAAACGTGATAGACATGTTCGTGCCGGCCGAGGGAGGTCTGCATCCAAGCGAAGCAGCCAATCACCACTCGGATGTTGTCTCTTCAGTCATCATGACAGCGGCGGAAGAGGCAGGGATATCACTGAGGGAAGTGGACCTCGTCTCATTCTCGATGGGGCCGGGGCTCGGCCCCTGCCTGAGAGTAGCCGCGACGGCGGCGCGTTCTCTCTCCTCGAGATTAGGGATCCCGATAATGGGTGTGAACCACTGCATCGCGCACATCGAGATAGGCAACGCAACCACTGGCTGCGGCGATCCGGCACTCCTCTATGCATCCGGAGGGAACACTCAGGTCATCGCCTACTCTGACGGGAGATACAGGATATTCGGAG
Source organism: Candidatus Methanoplasma sp. (assembly GCA_031254265.1). Classification (GTDB taxonomy): domain Archaea; phylum Thermoplasmatota; class Thermoplasmata; order Methanomassiliicoccales; family Methanomethylophilaceae; genus Methanoplasma. The sequence continues at coordinate 2,632 of JAIRUV010000145.1, read as the reverse complement.
AGACACAGGATGTCGGGATAGGGAACATGCTGGACAAGCTGGGCCGCGAACTCGGCCTGGGATTCTATGCCGGACCGGCGATAGAGAAGCTCGCCAGGGATGGGGACAAACTTCTCGATCTTCCATACTCCGTCAAAGGGATGGACGTGGCGTTCTCGGGCATAATGACCGCCGCGCTCATGCTGAAGAAGAAAGGCCACAGGCTGGAGGACATAGCTTACTCCATACAGGAGACGACATTTGCGATGCTCACCGAGGTCACGGAGAGGGCTATGGCGCACATTGGCAAGGACGAAGTGCTTCTCGGAGGAGGAGTGGCTCAGAACAAGCGCCTGCAGGAGATGGTAAGGATAATGGCCGAGGACAGGGGAGCGAAGATGTTCGTTCCAGACCGCAGGTTATGTGTGGACAACGGTGCCATGATCGCCTGGCTCGGCAACATCATGTACAACTCCGGGATAAGGATGGATATCAGGGATACGGCGGTAAGACAAAGATTCAGGACGGATGAGGTCGAGGTCACCTGGAGATAAGTGCCCGATACTCAGTGGCCGAGTTGTTTTTCGATTATCGAATCCAAATTCAAAAGGAACTCTTCACATCTGTCCGCCGGACAGGAGCCGCCGCTGGCTATCTTGTGCCCTCCTCCCGCTCCGCCCACGGAAGCGCACGCTTCTTTCATGGCAGCAGAAAGGTCCACGCCTTTTTCCAAAAGATCGAATGTCGCTCTTGACGATATCTTCGCGGGATCCTCGGAACGGTTGATGCCGATCGTGGGTTTGGAAGGGTCGCTGATAAATTGCATGGCAATGCCGCAGAGCATTCCGGTGAATCCTGATGTTGAACTGTCGAACCATTGGATGTTGTTCATAATGTTCAGTCCGTTCTTCTGCAGAGAGAGCACCCCCTCTATGATCTGGGTCTTCGAAACGTTCTCCAGCCCTTCTGCTTCAGACAGGCTTTTCGCATCCCCCATCCCTGCCGAGACACCTACGCCTCCCAGGCCCTGGCGTCCGCAGCCGTCGAACAGGGATGCCAATGTCTCCGCGTCCATGTTCCAATCTTTCAGATGGTATCTTGCGCGGGAGAGTTCGTACATCGTCTGCAGCGGCACCTCCTGCTCTATGAGCTTCAGTGTGATCAGTGAGGACAGCTTCCTTCTCTCATCCTTTGTCAGGTCCTTGCAGTACTTCTCCCTCCCGACACCTGCGGAATCAAGAAGCTTCGCAACACCCTCCGCACTGCCGCTGACTCCGGCTATGTACGGGCTCGTTGAAAGGTATAATTTGGATGTCAGTTGGCCGGAAGGTATCATCGACCCCTCCATAAGGGATATGTGGCCTCTCTCCAACGCCTCTTCGTAAAGATAGATGTTCAGCCCCTTCATGCCGTTGATATGCTGTTTGTCCCCTGCTATCCCGGCGAACGCGATCTGTACGAGGTCCCAATTCTTCTTGCTCATTGCGATCGAGAACAGGAATGCCATCGTCGCGCCGCAGCCGGACGTCATACCGTCTATCCCGTAAAGGTGCGGATTCGCATAGCATATCCTTTTTGCCTGTTTCTCCACGGTGTGATGGTCGAGGACGATCACATCGCATTCCAGAGCATCCAGCTGCTCTATGTACGACGCGCCGAGGTCGGAGATTATGATGCACTCCGCCCCGCTGTTCCTTATGATCTCCATGTTCGCATCGTCCAGGCTTGTGAACAGGGTCACCCTGAACTCTTTCCCGGCCCTCACGAGCGTTCTTGCGATAATGGATGCTGCTGAGATCCCGTCCGCATCATAATGTGAGTAGACCTGGATGAAATCGTGGCTGTTGACCATTCCAACAGCATGGGATAAGGTTGTAAGTAGTTTGGAAGGAAGGACGGTATCGTCCATGAAGACCTCACTTGAGCATTATCTCTGCGTTCGCGAGGGAATACTTCCAGTTTGCGGGGAGGACGCCGTTCCTTTTGTAGTAGCGCTCCAGTCTCCTGATCTTCGCTTCGATCAGGTTGAGTCCCCTCTGGTTGGAAAAGTCCCCTCTGTGGTTCTTCACGTGAACGTTCAGGGAGATCGCTCTCCTCATAAGATTCGAAAGGTCTTCCGGAAGATCGGGCATGACTCCTTTTTCCACCATGATCTCTGTGACGGTCCTCCCGGTCGCCAATTTTACGTTGGGAACACCGTACTGGTCCCTGAGGACGAGTCCGATCCTGGCGGATGTGTATCCTTGCTCAGTGAACTGTACTATGAATCCCTCTATTTCGGTGGCTGAGAGAGGGACCCATTCAGGGTTCTCAGATATCATGGGGCGTTTTGAACAGGAACTGCCCTTTCTTCTTGCGTGCATTCTTGCCATATTTTTGATTCTCCGATCATTATATATGCGGCGAGGCTGACACTCCAATTATAAAGAAGTATAAAAGATTGACCCTTTTTATATCACGCCAAAGGGCTGAAAAGACGGGCTATACTGATCTTTAAATTGTCCCATCTGCCGAGTTTCCGGAAATCATCCAAGGTATATTCCACACAGTTGTTGAGGTCTTCCAGGAAAGCTTCGTTCATCTGCTTGCCGATCTCCTTCGAGTAGATCATGGCGTTCGTCTCGAAGTTGAGCCTCATACTCCTCTGATCCAG
>JAIRUV010000105.1 GCA_031254265.1 Candidatus Methanoplasma sp. | reverse complement strand
AAAAGATCGATCCTCTGTCCAGGTCCAATAATGAAGGCAACCGAACTCTATCGTTTCATTCCCTCAAGGACAGCATGACCTTGGCATTTTCGCCTGGGCGGACATCTATATTCTCCGTGACCCTTTTCTTTTCGTGCCCCCACTGGTCCATTATCAGCGCCTCGAGGGTCACCGTCACCTTCTTCTCGATCTCTAATGTATATGTGCCTTGATAACGCTGATATTCCAATTCCGAGATCACCGCCCTCCCGACTTCTGTTCTTTGCTCCTGAAGCACATTTTTCCCCTCGATGAAGATCACGAGATGAGCATTCTCAACCGCCATGTCGTCGGCATCCAGCTCGACGGTGTATGAGATCGTGGCCGCTTTGCTGCTGGTGATCAGAAAATAACCGCCTACAATAGAAATCGCGATCAATGTAACTGCGATGATCGTTATGATGTATGTACTTGCAGCCCCGTTCTTGTTGTTTTTCAAATAAGGCCTGCGTCTTTCAATGTTCATTCGCTCACTGCCCCGGTCGCGGTCATCGGTCGATATATGTTAAGGATTTCCCTATATAAAAAACAGGTCAAATGGTTCCCGCCCCCATGAGAACACGATGGGCAGTTCATGCTACGGCCTCCTGACTATGCTTGAGCGGGCATTCAGTGATGCTGCAAGATCGCTCAGGAGAACCCCCTGTGTCAGCGGCTCCCGTCTCTTCTTGTTCGATCATTTCGGCACACTTTTCGCTGAAGATCCCCATCTTCCGAATCTCGTCAAAAAAACTATGAGCCAGAGGAGGAATGGTCCCCACCCCCAGATTTGAACCGGGGACCTGCTGATTTCAGCGGCTGTATCGGATTCTCCGAGAACACTCTACAGTCAGCCGCTCTGGCCAGGCTGAGCTAGGCGGGGTAGACACGGGATAATAGAGAGGATATTTAAATGTAATCGTTGAAGGAAAGGGTCATCCTATATATCCCAGGTCCTGTTTATTGCGGCCCTCTATCTCTCTGACCTTGGCGGTAAGCTCGTCGATCTGCTCTGATCTTTCCCTGAGTTCTTTGAGGTCGATAACCACTTTCATTTTATTGACCAGCACATTGACGACCGCCATTGCGCTCTTGTAGTCGACGAAGTATCCTGACGTTTCGCCCATCAGGCATACTGAGGGTATTCCGTAAAGCTTCCCGAGCCCGACGAATATCCCGCTGGCACCTATTATTCCTGCGCTTGGGTCTCCAGAGGGGAATTCCACTCCGAGGTCCTTGTACTCTTTCTTAATCTTAAGGTCGGTTACCGCTCCGAACACCCGCGGGGAATCGACGATCGTTCCGGTGCCGTACCCTCCGAGGGTGATGACCTCGGTTACTCCATATCCGATCAAGATGTCCATCATCTCTCTGCAAAGATCGAACTGCCCCTCCTGGGTCGAACCCTGGCAATCCCCTCTGAGGAAGATTATGTCTCGCCCTCCTGCATCCTTTGCGAACCAGAGCTGGTTGTTCATCATCTCGACTATGTTGTCATCATCAAGAAGTACCTGAGAAGGGAAATGTTTGGAGTAGATCATGGCGAACCTCTTAGCTTTCAGGGACTCGGCAAAAAAATCTCCTGCGGTCTTGCCGACATTGCCTATTCCGGGGAGACACTCGATGAAAACAGGATCCTTCAAAGAAGGTTTGCAGTCATATATTACGATACTTTCCATTCTCTCCCCACTCCTCGGCAATGGCTTTTCTTCTGTAGTCTCCGTAACGGTCATCCGGGGAGAATCTCATGGGTATGGGGTTTGCTGCGGATGACCCGCATGATGGGCATTCGGCCTTCAATGTGTACCGTCCGCATGAGGTGCACCTTTTGAAGGACGATCTCATCTCACTTGCCCTCGCGCTTGAGGGAGACGGTCCCGCCGGTAGCTGTGAACTCGCTCATGGCCTTGGCGGTCACCTTTTTCATGACATCCTCCGCGTCCTTGTATTCGCTTGCGTTCACGACCACTCTGTATCTCGGAGAGCCGACCGAAGTTATCATCACGTTCTCACCCTCGGCAGCTTTGAGTCCTGCGCTGAGGGCTTTTTTTATAAGATCTATGCCGTTCTGCGCCGAAGACGTCATCTCCAGGATGCAGTCTATCTCTACGAAGGGCGGCGTCACATTCTCTTTCGCCACCTCTATGAACGTCCCGGTCCACTCCCCCACGAATTCTTCATTGAACTCGTCGGGATAAGAGACCGCTGTTTCAAAAGCACCGTAAAGCGTCTCATACTCATCCAAGAGGGCTTTTGCAAAAAGATCGTACGCTTCATCGACAGAGATAGACATGCGCTCTGCGATTATCTCGATAAGCTTCTCGGCCTTGTTCTCATTCTTCCATTGCTGGATCTTCTCTCTTTTCTGATGATCGTTCACCGATTTAAGGGAAAGGTCGATATGACCTTTGGAAGAGTCCACGCCCAGAACCTTGCAGACTATCTTCTGTCCTTCCCTTATGTAATCCCTGATATACTTTACCCAGCCGGTGGCGACATCCCTGACATGAATGAATCCTTCCTTTCCGTCATACTCGTCCAAGGTGACGAAGGCACCGAAGTTCTTGACGTTTGTCACGGTGCAGACGACGAGCTCTCCATTCTCGGGGAAGTTCCTGGCCCTTGACATCAGCCGACTACCTCAACTATCTCGCCCTTTATGTCTCCGATGCCGCCTTTAGGCACCACAAGGACGGATCCGCATACATTGCAGTTTACTTTGGTGGCTGCTTTTCTGAACACGATCTGTTCATTCCCGCAGTCGGGGCATTTTATCTTAATGAAATCTCCGGTCATGTTATCACTCCGTGAGTTCGAACTTCTTCGCCCTTATACATGAGGTAAGGTGCGCTTTCTTGCATGTCTCGCATCTGAACCTTATGTTCACTCTTTTCGTGGGCTTCTCTCTGCCTTCCGGCTTTGGTCTCGGGAAACCTCCGTATCCGGATGTCACCTCTCTGAATCTCCTCTGACCCCATTTCAGCTCGCTGGCTTTCTTCTTCTTTACCCTTTCAACACCGTGCTTGGTGTGAGTCTTGCAGAAAGGGCAATATGTTTGGATAGTTCTGGGCATTTTCATCTAAATCACCTAAAGTGAATATCTGAACGCGCTATTATCGAGGTTGTATTAAAACCTCACCCTGTTATTTTTAATATGGTCATATATTGAGACTTTCTCAAATACGCATGGATCATTTTTCGCGGTGCCGCTTTCCTTAAGACGCAGTCTTTCCGATTATTCACTCCATTATAGTGATCTTGCCGTCGGGGTGCGACACTAGAACAACATTCGCCGTGTTAAGGAATAACCCGTTCTCGACCACTCCCGGTATCACATCTATCCGGGACTCCAGGAAGAATGGGCTCTCGATGGCCTCGAACTTACAGTCATAGATGTAATTGCCGGCATCTGTCACGAATGGAACACCGCCGGACATCCTCAGCGTTGCTTTGCACCCCTGTTTCTCTAAAGCGTAGGCGGTCTTCCTGTGACCGTAGATAACGACCTCCACCGGCAGCGGGGTCCTCACGCCCAGCTTCTCAACGAGTTTCGAACTGTCCACGATGATGATCTCCATCAGGCTTGCGGCGGCGACTATCTTCTCTCTCAGAAGGGCGCCTCCGAGGCCTTTTATCAACTGCTTCTTGGGGTCCACCTCATCGGCCCCGTCGATGGTCACGTCTATGTGCGGTACGTCATTGATGTCGTGGATCTCGATCCCGATGCTTTGTGCCAGATCCGCTGTGCGCTGGGATGTTGCTATGCACTTCAGTTTGAACCCGCTGCTGACGAGTTCTCCCACTCTTTTCACGGCATATTCGGAAGTGGATCCCGTACCCAATCCGACGGTCATTCCGTCCTTTACATAATCGTCGACCGCTTTTTCCGCAACAATTCTCTTCAGATTCGGCTCGCTCAATGCAATGTCTCCATCCTGGCGATACCTGATTGTGTTGATTGTTTATCATCTTTCCCAGAAAGAATTCTAAATGGTTTTTATATCAAGCGAATGGGCCTGCATTTTTCCACGAGATCTCAGATCTCGGATCGACATCCACTGTAGGCAGAGGGTCCGACGACCACATGTCCCATTCCCAGTAGGAAAATCCTATGTAGAAGAAGACCCCGGCCGACTGTGAGACATAACCGTCCGACTCTATCCAGGTACCTGCATACGAGATCGAGGTCGACCAGAACCAGTAGTACCATTTATATCCGGATATTCTCCAATCGAAGTCCTCCATATCACCTTCAAACTCCATGAATTCGTCATAAACGGTATCGAAGGACCTCACATCGTAATTCCTAGCATCGCCGATGCTCGTGATCGCCCCTAATCCGCTTATCGAATAAGCTATCTCGGCGTCATCCAAAGCTGTCTTGAGTGCGCAGGTGGCATCGCTCGACCTCGCGCTCAGCCATCCGTTCTCAAGTTCCGAATCGTTGCCGTAGTCGATATAGAACCAGTAGGTCGTTGATGCGGCATAGAACCCGTCAGTATAGCCATCTTCGTACCCTGCGGCCGCTCCGTCATTGTATCCCGCATCATATCCCTTCCCATAGCCGTCTTTGTATCCTGAGTTATAAATGGCGTTATTACCCGAGGTGCCGGCGGCATGTCCCGCGAGATACCCAGAATCATACCCCGCGGCGTGATCCTTCTCGCTTCCTATAAGACTGCCGGCAGTGAGACCGTCGTCATATCCTGCGGCATTTCCCGCCGTGAATCCAGCATCATAGCCTTCATCGTAAACACCGTCGTTTCCGTCGTTATGCCACATCATGTAACCTCCTGCCACGCCCGTCCCGGCAGCCGCCAATATACCCACAAGCAGAAATGCAATCGTCCTTCCAATCATTTTATCACCATAGTTGGATGTATCATCCAATTGTGTTGTTAGAGTTGTGTCCCGTATTTATTTATTTGGATGTATCATCCATCCAAAATTATTCCGTGATATTGTCCTCCGGGTCTGCACCAGTGCAAGTTTAAATTACCACAATGCACATTCACTCCCACTATGCGTCTGGCCGCTTTGTATTCCGGGGGGAAGGATTCCACACTCGCATTATATCTGGCACAGCAGATGGGCCACGAGATCCCGTACCTTGTGGGAATAATGCCGAAGGATAATGAATCATGGATATTCCATATTCCCAACATGGGCATAGTGTCTCTGATGGCGGATTCCGTCGGGATAGAGCTGGTCACGGCGGAGACTTCCGGCTCCGAAGAGGACGACATGCGGAGCCTGAAGGAAGCGCTCTCCCCGCTTGACATAGACGGAGTAGTGACCGGGGCGGTCTGGTCCGATTATCAGTGGGACAGGATGAACGCAGTATGCGGAGATATGGGATTGAAAGTACTCGCTCCTCTGTGGAGGAAGGATCAGGACACTGTGCTGTACGAGCTGCTGGCATCCGGCATCAGGGCAGTGATCGTCGGATGCTACGCGGAAGGCCTTGACGAGTCGTGGCTGGGAAGGGAGATCGATGAGAACGCCGCAGAAGAGCTCAGGACCCTCAGAGAAAGATACGGCATAAGCGTGATAGGTGAAGGAGGGGAGTACGAATCCATGACGCTGGACTCGCCTATGCACAGTAAACCTCTTTCAATAATCGAATATGAGAAAGAATGGAAAAAGGGCAGCGGGACCCTTTTTGTAAAGAAGGCAGAGCTGACCGAGAGACTCAATGGGAGATGCGCTCGATCGCTTTGACTATGTTGTTGATCTCTTTCTGAGAGTCCTTCCACATTCCCGGAGTCCATACCCTGTGGATGTGCCAGCCTCTCGATTCAAGATACTTCTGCCTGTGGTAGTCCCTTTCTCTTGTGGATTCCGACATCTCGTAGATGTGGCTGTCGCATTCTATCCCGAGTATGAACCTGTCATCCTGCTTGATGGCAAGGTCGATCTGATACCCTCCGATGCCCACATCCTTCTCCACGCTGTACCCTTTCCTGACAAGAGCGTTGTAGACCTTATCCGTTATCGGGGATTCCCCCGGGACAGGCGACGAGGACCTCCATCTGTTGTCCCCGAACGACTCCAGGATGCTTGCGGCAAGCTCTTTCTCGCCTTTGCTGACCGCCTCCGCATACTGCAGGTATTTCTTCAGTATCTTGGGGCCGTCGTTCTTGGAGGTCTCCACCTGAAGCTCTTCCGGATCGAAGGACAGAACGATATGGATCTTCTTCTTCGCGCGGCTGATGGCAACATTGAGGCGGTTCTCCCCGCCCTTGTTGTTGAGCCACCCGAACCTCTGCATAAGCTTGCCTTCCTTGTTCTTTGCGTATCCGATGGTGAAGATGATCACGTCCCTCTCGTCCCCTTGGACGCTCTCGATGTTCTTTATGAACAGGCCGACGTCCTCTCCGTTGTCGAACCTTATCATCTCCTGGTTCACTGTCTTTCCGAACTCCGGGTCCCTTGCCGA
>JAIRUV010000077.1 GCA_031254265.1 Candidatus Methanoplasma sp. | reverse complement strand
GCGATCCTTCTGATCAAAGGGCTGATGCCTCGGCGGGCCTCTTCCATTATGGTGCTCATGCAGTCAGGCATTGGTTCTCAATATTTCAGATTTGCCAACGTACTGCGCCGCTCTATCCTTCGGAGACCTGATGAAAACTAACCATCCGTACGTGCGCATACGCGCGTATTTATATACGCTCGCCATAACGAATGATGAAAACAAAGGGATTTTTCACGGAGTTATGTAAATGGATGGGAATAAACAGCAGGGGCTTTTTGATGCGGATAACAGCTACAACGCAGACAGCATAGTCGCCCTGAAAGGACTGGAAGCGGTAAGGAAAAGGCCGGGAATGTACATAGGGAGCACCGACGGCAGAGGGCTCCACCACCTGGTCTTCGAAGTCGTAGACAACGGCATAGACGAAGTGATGGCAGGCTATGCCGACAAGGTCAGCGTATGCATCAACGAGGACGGTTCGGTAACGGTCAACGATGACGGCAGAGGCATACCCGTGGGAATGAACAAGGAAGAGGGCAAGGATGCACTCGAGATGTGCCTTACAGACCTCCATGCCGGAGGGAAGTTCGATCAGAACGCCTACAAGGTCTCGGGAGGGCTCCACGGCGTGGGAGTGTCGGTCGTCAACGCCCTGTCGAAACGCCTCATAGCAACCGTCGAGAGAGAGGGGAAGGTCTTCAGGCAGACCTATCGTATAGGGATACCGGACGGTCCGGTCGAGGTCATAGGCAGTTCCGACAGGACAGGGACGACGATCACATTCTTCCCAGACAGCGATATATTCGAGACGACGGAGTTTGAATACGAGATACTTCAGAACAGGTTCAGGAACCAGGCGTTCCTCAACAAAGAGGCGACCATATACTTCGAGGACAAGAGAACGGGAAGGTCCGACAAATTCCACTACGAAGGAGGGGTCTCGGAGTTCGTGCAGTACCTCAACAGGTCGAAGAAAGCGATCCACACACCGCCCATCGCCTTGGCGGGGGAAAGGAACGGGGTAATGATGGACATCGCCCTCCAATACACGGACGGGTACAACGAAGCGATAGACTCCTTTGTGAACACCATCTACACCCCCGAAGGCGGAGCGCACATGACCGGGTTCAGGACATCGCTGACAAAGACGATAAATGATTACGGCAAAGAGAACGGCCTGCTCAAAGACACCACGCTCGAAGGCACAGATGTTCGAGAGGGGCTGACGGCGATAATAAGCATAAGGATGCCGGACCCGCAGTTCGAAGGCCAGACGAAATCGAAACTGGGCAGCAGCATCGCTCAGAAGGCCGTCTCCACATTCATGAACGAAAAACTCGCGGAGTACCTTCTGGAGAACCCCGCCGTTGCGACGCTCATAGTCAGGAAGGGGATATCGGCCCTTGAGAGCAGGGAGGCCGCCAGAAAAGCAAGGGACGCAACCCGGAGAAAAAGTGCACTGGAGTCCGCCAGCCTCCCGGGGAAGCTGGCAGACTGTTCCGAGAAGGACCCTGCGAAATGTGAGCTTTACATAGTCGAGGGAGAGTCCGCCGGCGGAAGCGCCAAACAAGGGCGGGACCGCGCCTTCCAGGCCATCCTGCCGCTGCGCGGCAAGATACTGAATGTGGAGAAGGCGAGACCGGACAAGATCCTGGACAACGAAGAGATAAAGAACCTTATGATCGCGATAGGCGGAGGGATCGGGAAGGAGTTCGATGTCAGCAAGGTAAGGTACCACAGTGTTGTCATCATGACGGATGCCGACATAGACGGGGCGCACATAGGCACGCTGATCCTGACACTTTTCTACAGGCAGATGAAGCCTCTGATAGAGAGAGGGCACGTGTTCCTGGCGATGCCCCCCCTCTACAGGGTGTCCAAAGGGAAGAAGGAGATCTACGCCTACAACAACGAAGAAATGACAAAGGCCGTGGAAGAGCTGGGAACAGGTGCGAACATCAGCCGTTATAAGGGATTGGGGGAGATGAATCCGCAGCAGCTCTGGGACACCACAATGAACCCCGAGACCAGACTTATGAAGAGGGTGGAGATCGAGGATGCGATGCAGGCAGACCAGCTGTTCTCGATACTGATGGGCGATGACGTGGAACCGAGAAGGGAGTTCATCATCGAGCACGCTCACGAAGTGATCAACCTGGATGTGTGATACCATGGAAGAGCGTAAGAAGATCATACCCCAGAGCATAGAGAAGGAGATGAAGAGGTCCTACATCGATTACTCCATGAGCGTCATTGTGGGAAGGGCGCTTCCCGACATAAGGGACGGGCTGAAGCCGGTCCACAGGAAGATACTGTTCGCGATGTCCGAGCTCGGCCTCCCGTACAACAGGCCCCACAAGAAGTCCGCAAGGGTGGTGGGAGAGGTCCTGGGTAAATATCACCCCCACGGCGATTCCGCCGCTTACGAATCCATGGTGAGGATGGCGCAGCCGTTCTCCCTCAGGTATCCGCTGGTGGACGGCCAGGGCAACTTCGGGTCGGTGGACGGCGATTCCCCGGCGGCAATGCGTTACACCGAGGCCCGGCTGTCCAAGATAGCAGGCGATCTGCTTGCCGACATCGACAGGAACACAGTGGATTTCGTCGACAACTTCGACGGCTCCCTTAAAGAGCCCAGCGTCCTGCCCGCAAAGTTCCCCAATCTTCTGGTGAACGGTTCGGACGGGATAGCGGTGGGGATGGCCACAAAGATGCCTCCCCACAACCTTTCCGAAGTATGCGATGCCATCATCCACGCCATCGATAATCCGGAGGCTGACGTCTTCGATCTGATGAGGTTCGTCAAAGGGCCGGACTTCCCCACCGGAGGGACGGTATACGGCCTCAACGGGATATTATCCGCCTACACGACAGGCAGAGGGAAGATCAAGGTAAGGGCCAACACCCATTTCGAGGAGATCGGCAACGGCAAGAGCAGTATCATCATCGACGAACTGCCGTACCAAGTGAACAAAGCGACCCTGATCGAGACGATAGCCGAACACGTCAAAGAAAAAGTGCTTGAGGACATAACCGACCTCAGGGACGAATCGGACAGGGACGGGATGAGGGTGGTCATCGAACTCCACAGGGATGCCATAGAGAATGTGGTCCTCGAGAACCTATACAAAAAGACCCAGATGGAGATGACCTACGGAATAATCAACCTGGCGCTCGTGAACAATAAGCCTACCGTTCTCACGCTGAAGGACATGGTGGGCCACTATATCGGGTACAGGACGGAAGTGGTTGTCCGCAGGACCGCATACGAACTCGAACAGGCGGAGAGGCGCTACCATATCCTGGAAGGGCTGATGAAGGCGCTGAGCATGCTTGACCAGACCATCGCGCTGATCCGCGCGTCGAAGGATGCGGCGGAGGCGAACGAGGGATTGAGAGGCCTTCTGGAGATAGACGAGGAACAGGCCAAGGCGATACTGGATATGAGGCTGCAGAAACTCACTGGTCTGGAGATGGACTCCATCAGAGAGGAGTATGATAAGCTCATCGTACTCATGAAGGACCTCCGCGATGTCCTGAACAACCACAGCAGAGTACTGGCGATAGTCAAGGACGAGCTCAAAGAGATGAAGGATTCATAC